>NZ_JBFTHK010000150.1:0-10766 GCF_056394205.1 Arthrobacter sp. 10T413_2
CGGCACGCCGGGGCTGGCGCGGGTGGTCGAAGCGTTCAGCGCCGCCATCCTGACCTCCGATGGCCGGCTGGACCGGGCCCGGCTGGGTTCCCTGGTCTTCGGCAATCCGGAACGCCTGGCCGTGCTGAACGGAATTGTCCATCCGCTGGTCCGGGAGCGCGCCGCGGCGATGGTTGCGGCCGCCCCGGCCGGCGCCGTCGTAGTCCAGGACATCCCCCTGCTGGTGGAAACCGGGCAGGGGAAGAACTTCCACCTCGTGGTGGTGGTCGACGCCCCGGACGACGTCCGGGTCCGGCGCATGTCCGAACACCGCAATATGGGCGTCGACGAGGCGCACGCCCGGATGGCCGCGCAGGCAAGCCGTGAGGACCGATTGGGGGCCGCGGACGTCGTGGTGGACAACTCGGGCACMCCCGAGGAACTGAGGCTCGCGGTTGATGCGCTGTGGGAGGGGCGGCTGGCGCCGTTCGCGCTGAACCTCAAGGAGCAAAAGATTGCGCCGCGGACCGGCGGCCCGGTCCTTGCACCGGCGGATCCGTCCTGGTCGGCGCAGGCAGGCCGGCTCATCAACCGGCTCCGCGCCGCCGTGCCGGAGGACGTGTTGTCCCTTGACCACATCGGCTCCACTGCCGTCCCGGGCCTGGACGCCAAGGACGTGATMGACCTGCAGTTGGGCGTCCGCGACCTTGAGGCCGCAGACAGGATCGCGCCGCTGCTGGCCGAGGCCGGATTTCCGCGCTGGCCCGGCATCATTTCCGACAACCCCAAACCCTCGCACTCCGACCCCGCCGACTGGGGCAAACGACTGCACGGCAACGCCGATCCCGGCCGCGCCGTGAACCTGCACATCCGCGCCGCCGGATCGCCGGGCTGGCGGTACGCCCTGTGTTTCCGTGACTGGCTCCGCGCCGACGCCCGGGCCGGTGCGGATTATGTCGCCGAGAAGATCCGGGTGGCCGGCCTGCACGACGTCGACAAGTCCACCGCCGGCTACGCGGCGGACAAGGAAGGCTGGTTCACCGACTACGCCGCGCCCCGTATGGAAGCGTGGGTGTCGCGSACCGGCTGGCAGCCGCCGTCGTACGGTGACGACGCCGGTGACGACACCRGTGACGACACCGGTCCGGGTACTGCCCAAAGCTGAATCGGGACATCGTGTCGGAGGCCGGCGGTAGATTAGATACATGAGCCTTGCCCAGGAAATCAACCGTGTCGTGGCGCCCTTTGAGGTCATCAGCGACTTCCAGCCCGCGGGCGACCAGCCGGCGGCGATCGCGGAACTCACCGAGCGGATCCGCAACGGCGAGAAGGATGTGGTGCTGCTTGGCGCCACGGGCACCGGTAAGAGCGCGACGACGGCGTGGCTGATTGAGCAGGTCCAGCGCCCCACCCTGGTGATGGTGCAGAACAAGACCCTTGCCGCGCAGCTGGCCAACGAATTCCGCGAACTGCTGCCCAACAACGCGGTCGAGTACTTCGTCTCCTACTACGACTACTACCAGCCCGAGGCCTACGTGCCGCAGACGGACACCTTCATCGAGAAGGACTCCTCCGTCAATGAGGAAGTCGAACGTCTGCGCCACTCCGCCACGAACGCCCTGCTGACCCKCCGCGACGTCGTGGTGGTCGCCACGGTGTCCTGCATCTACGGCCTCGGCACCCCGGAAGAGTACATCGCCGGCATGGTGACGCTCCGCAAGGGTGCGGAGATGAACCGCGACGACCTGTTGCGGAAGTTCGTCGCCATGCAATACACCCGCAATGACATGGACTTCCACCGCGGCACGTTCAGGGTCCGCGGCGACACCGTGGAAATTATTCCCATGTACGAGGAACTGGCGATCCGGATCGAGTTCTTCGGCGACGAGATCGAGAACATCTACACGCTGCACCCGCTGACCGGCGAGGTGATCCGGGATGAGACCGAGATGTACGTCTTCCCTGCCTCGCACTACGTCGCCGGGCCGGAACGCATGAGCCGGGCCATCACGAAAATCGAGGACGAGCTCGCTGAACGCCTCAAGGTCCTGGAAAGCMAGAACAAGCTCGTCGAGGCCCAGCGGCTGCGGATGCGCACCACCTACGACCTCGAAATGATGCAGCAGATGGGCTTCTGCAACGGCATCGAGAACTACTCCCGGCACATCGACGGCCGCGACGGCGGGACCGCGCCGCACTGCCTCATCGACTACTTCCCGGACGACTTCCTGCTAGTGATCGACGAATCGCACGTCACCGTCCCGCAGATCGGCGCCATGTACGAGGGGGACATGTCCCGTAAGCKGACGCTGGTGGACCACGGCTTCCGGCTGCCCTCGGCGATGGACAACCGGCCGCTGAAATGGGATGAGTTCCTTGAGCGCGTGGGCCAGACCGTCTACCTCTCCGCCACTCCGGGCAAGTACGAGCTCGGCAAGTCCGACGGCTTTGTGCAGCAGATCATCCGGCCCACCGGCCTGATCGATCCCGAGGTGATCGTCAAGCCGACCAAGGGCCAGATCGATGACCTGCTGGGCGAGATCCGCACCCGCACGGCCAAGAACGAACGCGTCCTGGTGACCACGCTGACCAAGCGGATGGCCGAGGACCTCACCGACTACCTCCTGGGCCACGGCGTGAAGGTGGAGTACCTGCACTCCGACGTCGACACCCTGCGCCGCGTGGAGCTCCTGCGGGAACTGCGGATGGGCGTTTTCGACGTCCTCGTGGGCATCAACCTGCTCCGTGAAGGCCTCGACCTCCCGGAGGTCTCGCTGGTCAGCATCCTGGACGCGGACAAGGAAGGCTTCCTGCGCTCGTCCACCTCCCTGATCCAGACCATCGGCCGCGCCGCACGTAACGTGTCCGGCCAGGTGCACATGTACGCGGACCGGATCACGGACTCGATGGCCCATGCGATCGACGAGACCAACCGCCGGCGCGCCATCCAGGTCGCCTACAACACGGAGAAGGGGATCGACCCCCAGCCGCTCCGGAAGAASATCGCGGACATCACCGACCAGCTKGCCAAGGAAGACGCGGACACCCGCGAACTGCTGGCGGCGGCAGGCAAGAACCGCGGCAAGGGCAAGGGCGCCGCGGTCATCCGGGCGGACGGGCTCGCGGCGGCCCCGGCCGAGGACCTTGTCGGGCTGATCGAACAGCTCACCGAGCAGATGCACGCCGCGGCCGGGGAGCTGCAGTTCGAGCTCGCGGCGCGGCTGCGCGACGAGGTGGGGGAACTGAAGAAGGAACTGCGGCAAATGCAGTCGGCGGGGCACGCCTAGGGTAAACTCGGACGAACGTAGGGGAGTATCCCAAGCGCTACKATCGTCAACACGCACGGCTACGATGCCGTGCCGGGCGTAGCGGGCAGCCAGGCGGCATCACGCGCCGGCGGTCGGAGAGACTTACACCGCTGAGCTGTACCCTACGAAAGGTATTTCCCCCGTGCCCGACCTTCCCCTGTGGTTCGAGATCGGCTCGTTTGTCGTACTCGGCATCATCCTGGCCATTGACCTGCTGATGGTGCTTAAACGCMCGCACGAGCCCTCCATGAAAGAAGCCGGACTGTGGGTCACGTTCTACGTGGCCCTGGCCCTGGTGTTCGCCGGCGCCATGTTCGCCTTCACCGGACCGGAGTTCGGTGGCCAGTTCATCGCCGGCTGGGTGACGGAATACAGCCTCAGTATCGACAACCTGTTCGTGTTCATCATCATCATGGCCCGCTTCTCGGTACCGCGTAAGTACCAGCAGGAAGTGCTCATGGTGGGCATCATCATCGCCMTGATCCTGCGCGGCATTTTCATCATGCTCGGCGCGATCGTGATCGAGCAGTTCAGCTGGGTCTTCTACATCTTMGGCGCCTTCCTGCTCTGGACCGCGTGGAAGCAGGCCCAGGACGAGGGCGAGGACGAGGAAGACAAGGAAAACCCGCTGATCGCCCGGATCCGCAGGGTCCTGCCGATGTCCKAGAAGTTCGACGGCGGCAAGCTCCGCACGGTGGTGGACGGCAAGAAGGTCTTCACCCCGATGCTGATCGTCTTTGTCACCATCGGCATGACGGACCTGCTGTTCGCGGTCGACTCCATCCCGGCGATCTTCGGCCTCACCCAGAGCGCCTTCATCGTCTTCACGGCGAACATCTTCGCCCTCATGGGCCTGCGCCAGCTGTACTTCCTGCTCGGCGGCCTCATGAACCKGCTCATCTACCTCAAGCACGCCTTGTCCGTCATCCTGGCGTTCATCGGCGTCAAGCTGGTCCTGCACGCCATGCACGTCAATGAACTGCCCTTCATCAACGGCGGCCAGCACATCGAATGGGCGCCGGAGATCCCCACCTACGTCTCCCTCGCCGTGATCATCGGCACCATCATCATCGCGGTGATCGCGAGCCTGATCAGCTCCAAGGCGTCCAAATCCAAGCTGGACGCCCGGCTCGAAGAGGACGCCCGCAAGAGCCTGAGCGACGTCGAATAGCTCCGGCGCGACCGGTCCGCAGCGCGGGACTTCGGCCGGCGCCTTCCGGCAGGCGCCGGCACGTGCCRGACGCGTTATGCTCGGACCGTGAAGACCTTTTACCCTGCGGCACGTAACTCTGCGGCGCTGGACCTGCACCGGGTCCAGCGCCGCACTGTTTCCGTCCTGAGCGTTGCCCAGCTCCTGAGCAGCGTGGGCAGCGGTGCCAGCCTCTCCGTCGGGTCCCTGCTGGCCGTCCAGCTGTCCGGCTCCAATGCCTGGGCCGGTTCCGTMACCACGGCGGTGACGCTGGCCGCCGCCGTCGCGGCCCTGCCCCTCGCCGGTCTGGCCGGACGCCGGGGCCGCCGGGCGGCGCTCGTGACCGGCCAGCTGTCCGCCATGGCCGGCTCCCTGCTCATCATCGCTTCCACGGTATCCGGGGTGTTCCCGGTGCTGCTGCTGGGAGCCGCGCTCCTGGGCCTGGGGACCGCCGCCAACCTCCAGGCCCGCTTCGCCGCTGTCGACCTCGCCGACGCCGAACACCGCGGACGCTCCCTCGCAATCGTTGTCTGGGCGGTGACGATCGGCGCCGTCGCCGGACCCAACCTGATCCGCCCGGGAGCAGCCGTGGGGGAGGCCCTGGGTCTGCCGGCACTCGCAGGGCCGTTCCTTTTCTCCGCCGCCGGGCTGGCCCTGGCCGCCGTGCTGCTGGTCATCGGCCTGCGCCCGGATCCGCTGCTGCTCGCGGCCCGGATCAGGACGGCCGGAGAGCCCCTGGCGGCGAAAGGTACCACGGCTGCCCGACGCCGGCACGGCCTCCGCGCCGGCCTCCGGGCTGTCGGGAAGTCACCGCGGGCACGCCTGGCCCTGTTCGCGATCGTGGCCGCGCACGGCTGCATGGTGGCCGTGATGTCGATGACCCCGCTGCATCTCCAGCTCCTCGCCGAAGGCCCAATGGCCGACATGCCGGCCGGACATGTCCATGCCGCCAGCACGGACGTCCTGGTCCTGATCGGTTTCACGATCTCGCTGCACATCGCCGGCATGTACGCGCTCTCGCCGGTGATGGGCTGGCTCACCGATAAGACCGGCCGCCTCCCCGTGATCATTCTGGGGCACGGGCTGATTCTGCTCGCCGTCTGCGTCGCCGGATTCGKGCAGCGGCAACCCGTCCTGGTCACGGCGGGACTGGTGCTGCTCGGCCTGGGCTGGTCGGCGGCCACCATCGCGGCCTCTACGCTCCTCGCCGAAAGCGTCTCCGCCGAGGACCGTGTCCTTGTCCAGGGCGTCTCAGACACCCTCATGGGAGCCGCCGGGGCGCTCGGCGCAGGCTTCTCCGGCCTGGTGATGGCCGGGGTCGGCTACCAGGGACTGAACCTCGCCGCAGCCGCCCTCGCCGCGGGGGTGCTGGCCGTCGCCGTCCCGGCTGCAGCCAGGGGCCGGGCGGCCGCGGCAACGGCGGCCTAGCAGGCCGGCCCCCTCCCGCACAGCAGCTGATCACACGGCGGATGTCCGCACGGGGGATGCMGGGTCAGTGTGCCCGCTCAGCGGCGGGCGGAGCGGGCCATCGCCAGCAGGCGGCCGAAGATCGCCTCACCGTCGTCCGCGATGCCGTCATGGTGGAACTCGTCGGACTCCCACACCTGCAGGCCGCGGACGGCGGCCGCGGTTTCCAGGGAGAGCTCGCGGTCCACGTAGATGTCGTCCGTGTACACGGCCGCGGCGACGGGCACGGTGTTGAGGGCCAGCCGCTCCGGATCGTAGAGCGGGCCCCAGTCATCCTTCTCGGCGAGCAGCCGTGCCACGCCCTGCAGCGGGCGCAGGGCCGGGTCCTGCTCGAAGTACCAGGGGTAGACCATTTCACCGGTCAGGAGCGGCTCCGCGGCGTCGGGTCGGAACTCGGGGAATTCCGCCAGGACCCGCCAGGCGGCCCAGTCGGTGGCCGCGGACTGGCCGTAGATGGATTCGTGCATCAGCGCGTACAGGGGGTTCGCGGCCCGGGACACGAGGCCCCGGACCTGTTCCAGGAACGCGTCCGAGAGGCGGTCGCCGTCGGGTGTGGCCACGAAGGCGTCCTCGAGCAGGTGGTGGAGCGCATCCACCCGCGTGTTGCCGCCCAGGAAGGAACCCGCCATCTGGAAGCGCTCCACGGTGAGGCGGCTGCCGTCGGGCAGGAATTCCTCCGTCTCCCGCAGATGCCGGGCGATCCGGGTGATGGCGGCACGGTCCTCGGGGTACCAGCTGAAGTACTCGGCGTTCCGGGCCGCGACGCGCTGAAACGTTGCGCGGTACACGCGGTCCGCGGAGCCGCCCAGCGGGGCAAGGCCGCCGGTCACGAGCACCTCGCGCAGCCCCTCGGGCGCGAAGGAGAGGTAGCTGAGGGCGCAGAATCCGCCGTAGCTCTGGCCGTAGACGGTCCAGGGCGCGGCGCCCAGGGCCGACCTGATGGCCTCGGCGTCGGCGACGATGGAGTCGGCGCGGAAGTGCGCCAGGTAGCGTGCCTGCGCCGCGTCGCTGCCGCGCAGCGGCAGCGTGTTCCGGTCGATTGCCGAGGACAGGCCGGTGCCRCGCTGGTCCAGCATGAGGATCCGGAAGTCCCGTGCGGCGGCCTTGCTCCAGCCGCCCAGGGACGGCAGCCGGTTACCGCGCCCGCCGGGGCCGCCCTGCAGGTAGAGCAGCCAGGGAAGCTCGGCCGCCGCTTCCTCGCTGTGCTCGGTGGACACGTATTCGCGGGCGAACACCGTGATGGTCGCGCCGCGGCGTCCGTCCTCGCTGAAGTGGTCCAGGGGTACCTGGAAGTAGTGTTCCGCGGTGCGCATGCCGCGGTAGGTGTGGCGYGCCCGGACGTGGCGCCGGACGGTGGATCCGGACTCGAGGAGGGCGGCTCCCATGAGCCCCGTCACCGGAAGATCAACCACGGGAGGCCTCCTCGCGGACGCCTGCACGGAAATCGTCCGAGCCCGCGCCGGAGCCGAAGGCTTCCAGCGCCGCGCCGGTGAGGCGGAAGGTGGACCATTCGTCCATCGGGGCCGCGCCGAGCTTCTTGTAGAAGTTGATCGAGGGCTCGTTCCAGTCCAGGACGCTCCATTCGACCCGCGCGTACCCGCGGTCGACGGCGGTGGCGGCCAGATGCTGGAGCAGTGCCTTGCCGTGGCCCTCGCCCCGGGCCTCGGGCMGGACGTAGAGATCCTCCAGGTAAATMCCGTGGACGCCTTCCCACGTGGAGTAGTTCAGGAACCAAAGGGCGAATCCGCGGACCTCGCCGTCGGCGTTTTCCGCCATGGTCGCGAAGACCCGGGGGTTCTCGCCAAACAGGACCCCGGTGAGCATCTCGGGGGTGTTCCGGACGGCGTCCGGTTCCTTCTCGTAGATGGCGAGGTCGTGGATCATCTGCAGGATGGCAGGGACGTCATGCGGGGCGGCAGGCCGGATTACACTCATTGTTCGAGTTTACTCGGKGCATGTGCCGGGCGGGCGACGGCCTTGGCGGGTGCCCGTGCCGCATGCCAGACATTAGGYGCAGTCCCGCTAGAGGCGGTTGACGTMCGTGACGCGGACGACGGCGGTCCCGGACTCGTCCGAGGCCGCCAGGTCCACCTCGGCGGAGATGCCCCAGTCGTGGTGGCGGGCCGGGTCATCGAAGATCTGCCGGACCTTCCACACCCCGGGTTCCTCGGTGATGATCAGGAGCCCCGGGCCGCGGGCGTCCGGKCCGGTGCCGATGTCGTTGTGTTCGTCGAAGTAATCATCCAGCGCATCCTCCCAGCGTTCCGCGTCCCAGCCGGAACCGGCGTCGAGCTCGCCCAGGGCCGTGGCTGCTTCATCGGCGAAGAGCTCCACGCGGCGGAACATCTCGTTGCGCACCATCACCCGGAAGGCCCGGACGTTGGAGGTCAGCGACGGCGGCGGAGGCGGGGGAGCGTCATGCGGGGTAGGCGCGGCGCCGGAGGTCAGTTCTTCCCATTCGTCGAGCAGGCTGGAATCAACCTGCCGGACCAGTTCGCCCAGCCAGGCGATGAGGTCCTCCAGGTCCTCCCGGAGGGCGTCCTGCGGGACGGTCTGCCGGAGTG
Source organism: Arthrobacter sp. 10T413_2 (assembly GCF_056394205.1). NCBI lineage: Bacteria > Bacillati > Actinomycetota > Actinomycetes > Micrococcales > Micrococcaceae > Arthrobacter > Arthrobacter sp. 10T413_2. The sequence continues at coordinate 8,508 of NZ_JBFTHK010000150.1, forward strand.
CCTTGAAACCGTCGGCGAGGTAGCGCAACACGATCCCCTCCGAGCGGGCCAGGCCGTAGAACTGCACGAATTCGCCGAAGTTCATGGCGCGCTCGTACATGTCCCGGACCACMGACTTGGGGGCAAGTTCAAAGTCGCCCACCCATGGGGCGGCCTTGCGGTAGACCTCAAAGGCCTCGCCGAGGATCTCGGCGAGCGGCTGCGGGTACGTAACTTCCTCGAGCATCGCCATGCGCTGGTCGTACTCGATGCCGTCGGCCTTCATTGCCGCGATAGCTTCGCCGCGCGCCTTCTTCTGCTGGGCCGACAGGATCTGGCGCGGCTTCTMCAGGGTCGCCTCGATCACGGACACGACGTMCAGGGCGTACGACGRCGACTCCGGGTCCAGGAGCTCCAGAGCGGCGAGKGCGAAGGGGGACAGCGGCTGGTTGAGGGCGAAGTTGGCTTGCAGGTGGACCGTGAGCCGGACCGTCCGGCCGTCCGGCCCCTGCTCCTGAAGCGGGATGCGCTCCACGACGCCTGCCGCGAGCAGTTCGCGGTAGATGCCCAGGGCTTTCTTCATGAGCCGCAGCTGCGAGGACCGGGTCTCGTGGTTCTCGGTGAGCAGGCGCCGGGCGGCCTGGAACGGGTCGCCGGGACGTTCCATGAGGTTCATCAGCATCGCGTGCGTCACGGTGAAACTGGACGTGAGCGGGTCCGGCACCGACTCCACGAGCCGCTTGTAGGTCGGTTCGCCCCAGGACACAAAGCCTTCGGGGGGCTTCTTCTTCACCACCTGGCGCAGCTTCTTCTGGTCGTCGCCGAACTTGGCCGTGGCCTTGGCCATCGCCTTCACGTTTTCGGTCACGTGCTCCGGGGCCTGGACCACCACGGTGCCGGCGGTGTCATAGCCGGCCCGTCCGGCCCGCCCGGCGATCTGGTGGAACTCGCGGGAGTTCAGCAGCCGGGTGCGCACGCCGTCGTACTTGCTCAGCGCCGTGAGCAGCACGGTGCGGATCGGCACGTTGATGCCCACCCCGAGGGTGTCGGTGCCGCAGATGACCTTCAGCAGGCCGGCCTGGGCGAGCTGCTCCACAAGCCGGCGGTATTTGGGCAGCATGCCGGCATGGTGGACGCCGATCCCGTGCCGGACCAGCCGGTTGAGGGTCTTGCCGAAGCCCGCGGCGAAGCGGAACCCGGCGATGAGCTCGGCAATCTTGTCTTTCTCCTCGCGGGTGCAGACGTTGATGCTCATCAGGTTCTGTGCCCGGTCGATCGCCTMGACCTGGCTGAAGTGCACCACGTAGACCGGAACCTGCTTGGTGGCGAGCAGCTCTTCGAGGGTCTCGTGGACCGGAGTCTGTTCGTAGTAGTAGTGCAGCGGAATAGGGCGTTCGGCGGAGCTGACGGTCGTCGTCGGGCGGCCGGTCAGGGCGCTAATCCCTTCCTCGAAGCGGCTGACATCGCCGAGCGTCGCCGACATCAGCAAGAACTGCGCCTGGGGCAGTTCCAGCAGCGGCACTTGCCACGCCCAGCCGCGCTGCGGGTCGGAGTAGAAGTGGAACTCGTCCATGATGACGGCGCCGAGTTCGGCCGCCGAACCCTCGCGCAGGGCAATGTTGGCCAGGATTTCGGCGGTGCAGCAGATAATGGGAGCGTCCTGGTTGACGCCGGAGTCACCGGTGATCATGCCCACGTTCTCGGCCCCAAAGATATCGCAGAGGGCGAAGAACTTCTCGGAGACGAGGGCCTTGATCGGGGCGGTGTAGTAGCTGCGCTGTCCGCGGGCCATGGCCTGGAAGTGCGCGGCGATTGCCACGAGGGACTTGCCGGACCCGGTGGGCGTGGCCAGGATGACGTTGGACCCGGCGGCCAGCTCCATGATKGCCTCGTCCTGGGYGGTGTAGAKGGCGAGGCCGCGGGTTTCCGTCCACTCGACAAACCGGGTGTAGAGCTCGTCCGGGTCCAGGGCCGTCCTGCCGGGAACTCGGGCGGCCGGGGCGGGGAGCTGGTCAACGAGTTTCATTGCTGTCCAGCTTAGTGCCCGCATGCTGCCGGCGGCACCGGCGGGGTGGTGCGCTGCGCCCGCCGGATGCGTGGCTCCTTGGCTGGCCAACATTGCCGGGGCTACGCTTCGGGTAGGACAACAGCKCCKGGGACTGGAGGTAGCAGTGAAATGGGATCCCGAAAAGTATGTGCAGTTCGGTGATTACAGGGACAGACCATACTTTGACCTCACGGGGCGGATCCACGCTGAAGCCCCGCGGCACGTCGTCGACC
>NZ_JBFTHK010000151.1:0-10744 GCF_056394205.1 Arthrobacter sp. 10T413_2
TGATGTGCTTGATTCCGGTGTTGTTGGCTTCGACCTTGCCGGTGGTGGCGCCGGTGACGATGAGGACTTCGATCTMCTTCCACCACCGGCAGACAGTGCGATAGAGCTTGTTCATCTCCGGCCGCCCCGCGGCCTCAACGAGGGCCTTGAGTTCCTCGGCTCTTCGTGGTTGATGGGGAATTGAGTTCGTGTCGTTGAAGACAAGGGGGCCCGTGGCCCTGTTGGGATGAGTGTGTCTAAGCATTCAACCTGGAACAGGACCACGAGCCTTGATCGAGCCTACCGGGGTCGCAGCCGAYGCTGCCACCATCCTTTTCAACCTGCCCGACTACCACGTCATTTCCACCACCATCACTGCCGGCCGCCGGCAGGTCATCGTTGAAACCGACCAGCCGCCGGGCTGCCCAAGCTGCGGTGTGATCGCGTCCCGGCGGAAAGAGCGCCGGCTTCAACGGCTCCGCGATGTTCCCGTGGCCGGGCCGGTGGAGGTGCTCTGGTCCAAGTACCGCTGGTACTGCGAAGAAGTGGCGTGTGACTGGCTGTCGTTCTTTGAATCCACGCCGCAGGTGCCGCGCCGTGCCCGTTCGACGGGCCGGCTGCGGGACCAGCTCGTGGACGCGGTCATTCGCTCTGGCAGGGCTGTGTCCGAGACGGCTGCCGGTTTCGCCGTGTCCTGGTGGTTCGTTCGTGCGGCCGGTGACCGAGGCCTGCTTGCTCAGGCTGCCCGATGTGGACAAGTTCAGTCCGCGGATGCTGGGCATTGATGAGCACCGGTTCCGGTCCGTGCGCTACTTCCAGGACCCGGGAACGAAGGCGTGGACACGGTTCGAGCCGTGGATGACAACCATCGTGGACCTGGACACCGGTCAGGTCCTGGGCGTGGTCGACGGCCGCGATCACAAGGGTGTCGGGGACTGGCTGTTCGCCCGCCCGCTGGAATGGCGGCTGGCCGTGCAGGTCGTCGCKATCGACCCCTCGGCGGCGTTCCGTAAAGCGTTGCGGATGTGGCTGCCGCGCACGGCAGTCGCGGTTGATCATTTCCACCTGATCTCGTTGGCCAACCAGGCCATGACCGAGACTCGGCAGAACCTCTCCCAACAGGTCAAGGGCCGCCGCGGCCGGGCCATCGACAAGGCCTGGGCGCACCGCATGCTCCTGCTGCGAGGCGGCGACAACCTCAGTTGCAGGGCCGCCCTCCGACTCGAGGAAGTGTTCACCCTGGACGATCCCACCGGAACCTTGGAGGCCGTCTGGAAAGTCAAGGAACAGCTCAGGGCACTGCTCCGCACCGGTTCCCTGGAAGACGCCGMGGTGGCCAAGAAGGTGCTCGAGGAGCTGGTCAAGGCAGCCGGACGGCCGGAAACCAACAGGCTCTACCGCACCGTCTGCCGGTGGTGGAAGGAGATCGAAGTCCTCATCGTCACCGGCGCCACCACCGGCAAGGTCGAAGCCAACAACACCGGAATCAAGCACATCAAACGCACCGCCCGCGGCTACCGCAACGCAGGGAACTACAAATCGATTATTCTCATGAGAAGTGCCGTCCGGACGGCGGCATGACACTCATCCGGGAATCAATTTCCCCATGAACCTTGAAGAGCCAGTTCCTCCTTCGCGCGGCGGCGTCAGCCAGCGAGTTGGTGCGCAGCAGCGCCCGCAGCTGTTCCTTGACCTTCCACACAGCCTGGAGCTTGCCGGTCGGGTCATCGGCGGCGAAGACCTCCGCCAGGCGGTGGGCCGCGGTCTCGGTGAGTGTGTCGCCGGCGCGCAGGAGCAGCATCCGGTGCGCCCAGGCTTTGTCGACGCCCCGGCCGCGGCGGTCCTTGACCTGCTGGGAGAGGTTCTGCCGGGCCTCTGTCACCGCCTGATTGGCCAGGGACACCAGATGAAAATTATCGACCGCGACCGCGACAGCGGTGCGGGGAAGCCACATCCTCAGAGCTTTCCGGAACGCTGCCGACGGGTCGATCGCGACCACCTGCACGCCCAGCCGCCACTGAAGCGGGCGGCCGAAGAGCCAGTCCCCGACGCCCTTGTGATCCCGTCCGTCGACCACGCCCAGGACCTGGCCGGTGTCCAGGTCAACGATGGTGGTMATCCACGGCTCATGCCTGGTCCACGAGCCGGAGTCGGGGTCACGGAAATTMCGCACGGACCGGAACCGGTGCTCGTCGATGCGCAGCATCCGCGGACTGAGTTTGTCCACGTCGGGCAGGGTGAGGACGCAGGCTTCTGTCAGCGCGGCACGGACCATCCACCAGGACACCGTGAATAAGGAGACACGACTAGTTCCGTCTCTACGCCTCAGTCCGGCGATGCTGCCCCGTCGTCGCTCCCTCCCCCTATAAACCTAAAAATGCGAATTTCATAATTTTCTTGCTCAAGAGTCTTCGGATTGTAGAGATCCGGGTTTTTATCCATCMCTAGACTGGTAACCTTTCCCTTCTTATGGTTTACCGCTGCCACCTGTGAAAAGATCAGACCCTCGATGCTTGCCACATTCATCCATGGATGATCGATCAAGAACGAAAGAATGGCCAGATATGCTTCCCCATTCGGTGCATGCGATCTAGCGAAATAACGTAGTAAGCCCGCAATGACGGAAATGCCGTTGCGGCCACCCATGTGGGCCTGATCCTCCCAATGATCGAGATGGATATGCTCGTTCCTAGTTGGCTGCTGTGGTGGGTTGGCGGCAATTAGGTCCCATCCTTCTGAGGGAGGCATCACATCCGAATAGCTCCCATGAACTATCTCCAAATCGACGCGCAGGGCTCCGGCATTGCGCATCGAGAGTTCGACTGCAAACGGGTTAATGTCACACGTTGTCACGCGCGCACCGTTSGCGGCGAGCGTTATCGGGATCATTCCTGCCCCGCATCCAGGAACGAAAACACGGCGTCCATTAGAGCTCGGCAGACAATCGATGAGCAGGATCGTTGACTCACTTGGTTGCAATACGCGAGCCGAGCGGTAAGGAAGGCTAATCGTTTTCATGCGTCGCCGAACGGTAAGTGCACGGCTTTTTTGACACCTACAAAATCCGCTTCAATTACCGGTTTCTCCGCGAGTGGGTACTGAATGAGGCAAAGGGTTTTAATCTCCAAATCGATTTCTTTTTCGAGGCCGATCTTTTCGATCATATCTTTGGTTGCCGCCATGGATTTTCCGGTCTTGAGAGATGCGTCAACTATTAGGCAATCATATTTGCCTTGTCCGTGGCACAGGTCCTTCACGCGCGAACCAAGAGCATCCAGCGATGAGGGCGGCGCGTCCGGATCAGGGGCCATAAAAATGGGGCATCTTCGTCMAAGTTCCAACCAGAATAGGTATCCGATCATTCCCCCAGCAGGGTATACGCCAATCATAAAGGTTGGATGGTAGCCGCCCCACAGCGTCCCTTTCTTGAATTTCGATGCGAGGTCGAGATAGATTGCCTGGAACTCTTGCCACGACAGAGATCCTGGGTCAGGTGTCCACTGGCTTGCTAGAACGTCATCAACGTAGTTCTCCGGCAGTAGTTCCTTCCAGTCCGTAACGGCGGCGCGAAGTTGCCCAACATGGTCTTCAAAGAAGAGCGACAAAGAGTCATCGATCCCAGCACCAAGAGTCGCCGAGGGGGAGCCAGTGTGACGTCGTATCCTGGCCTGTAAATGCTGAGACGCGCGAAGAAGTTCTGAAACCCTGCGAATGGCAGGCCTCGCACGTTCCTCTAGGGAACTGATGGCCGATTTCCGTGCATAGACGGAGCTACAGATGACACCAAATGCGATTGCGGCAGCCCATAGAAAAAGGGTGAGGAGGATCGACTCTAATGAGGAGAGTTGACGGCGCGTTGACACGAAGAGTGAGAGGCCGCCGATCACAGCGCTCACAACTAGCAGGGCGAACAATACGACTACGGTCGCMGTGATATTGAGCTTACTCATATGTCCCCTTGCCGTTTGTGACACGCACACCTCGAAGCGAGAGCTCATTCCCACGATCTCCCGCTACTAGACGAGCCTGCTGCTATTCGTAGCACTTAACCTGAACGTGCAAAACCCTGTTTTGCTGATGAAATCGATGATCTGCTTCTGGGAGTTTGGACTATCCAGGTTCGGTTGACTCCTGACTTGTGAGGCTTCAATCCATCCCGGAAGGGTATTTGCCAAGCCCACGCCCGGTTGCGCGCCTGCGATTCTGCGCCGGGATCGACGGTCCAGCGGCGGTTCACGTCGTACAAGTTATCGCATGCTCGGACACTCCGGCAGCTGGACCATACCGACGGACGACAGGATGAAACAATCCCCGGAGTTGATCCGGCMTCACTGAGGCCTTCTCCCGCCGGAACGTCGCGACGAGCTGCCAGTCAGCTCCTCGTTGCTCAGGTAGCCGATATGCCTCACGAATTCCTCTTGCTCCCCCGTTGGCCATTCTTCGAACTGCCGGCTGATGAAGTCAGACATGCCGCGGCTGCATAAGCACCCCTCATTATCGTTTGTTATAGAACMGCGGATCCATAACAAGCGATAAACCGTCAACCCTCTTTCACAGAGAAGAACGCGCAGCGTCCGTGCTACAGCCCAGGCCGGTGGATGGTTACGCAGACACGGCCGTACGTCCAGCCCGGCAACGCCCCGGCMCTGCTCCCCCGGATCCGCATCGTCGCCGTCAGGGCAGTCCACAACATCTCTGACCGGTTGTACGGCGTCGAACACACACCGCTCCGCGGGGGGCTGCGAGAACACTTACGTCCTTGTCCCGGTGAAAGTTCAGACCAGCTAAGTCCTTACCATGCTCAGATAGCGGTAAACGGTGGCGCGGCTGACTCCGATGATCTTCCCGACGTCGGCCGGTGCGAGCCCTTGGGCTTTCAGGTCACTGGAACTTGCTCATCGTGGGAAGTAGCAATCAGCGTTCTAAGTCCTGCGACGATGCTATTCCCCGGCCTCCGAGCGATTGCGGATAGGCTCCCCGAKACCGCTGGCCCTGCTGATGATCCGTCCGMGACCCGATCTGTCTGGCCACTCAGCCTGCGCTCCTCGGATGACGCCCACGTCAGAACCCGTTCTCACTCAAAGAAGCACGGACCGGCTTCTAAGAAATGTTTGTGAGAGGATTTTGGGATGAGGAGCGAGCCCGAAGCCACCGCCGCGTCGGACGCCGATGACGTTGAGCGGCACCCGTGCCCCCGCTGCGACGTCCAGCCCGGCTCACCGTGCCGGTCCCGCTCCGGAGCCGTCGCCTCGACCTACCACACCGGCCGGTTCACCAAAGTCCCCCGCCTGGCGAAGGAACTGCGCGTGCCGACCCCGGCCGACCGCGGGCCCGGCCAGCCCTGGCGGCCGGGCACCCCGCCGCCGGCACCAATCMCCGCAGACACCCCGAGCGCGGACATCCGCGTCGGCTACGCCCGCTGCTCCCACCTGACCCAGGAACTCCAGTCCCAGCTGGATGCGCTGGCCGCGCACGGCATCCCGCGCGAAAAGATCTTCRCCGAGAAGATCTCCACCCGCGTCCGGGTCCGCCCCGAGTTCGAGAAGGCACTGGAGGCAGCCCGGCAGATCAAGGCCCACGCCCCGCACTGCCGAGTCATCTTCACCGTCTACGAGATGAAACGGCTCGGACGGGATTCCGCCGAACTGACCGCCCTGGCGGACCACCTCACCGCACACGGCATCGCCCTGGAAATGCTCGCCGGGCCGCTCACCGGGATCTACGACCCGACCGGGACCGGCCGGGTGCTGTTCGCGTTCTTCGCCGCGATGGCCGAAACCGAACGCGAGAACATCCGCGAAGCCACCCTCGAAGGCCTCAACGCGGCCGCCCGCAAGGGAAACCACGGCGGGCGCCCACCGGTCATCACCGACGACATGCTGCACACCGTGCTGCGCCGCCGCGCCAACGGCGAGTCCGTCGAGGACATCCGCCCCGACCTGATCATCCCCACCGGCAAACGCAAAGGCCGCAACCCCAGCCTGGCCAGCATCTACCGGGCCCTCACCCAGCACCAGAAACGCCAGGCCTACCCCGAAGCCGTCGACCAGGCCCACACCGACTTCACCACGCTCCAGCCGGACACCTGACGCGACCGAACGGCCGGGTTACCGCCGGTCAGCCATATCCGCCCTTTTTTCGCCGCGTACTACGGCGACCCCTTGGCTCCCGTCGGCAACAACATCACGCTTCTGCATACCGGCCGCGACAACGCGCGTCCAGTCACAGCCGGGCGACTTGGCTCGATGACTCACGCGCGTAGAGCCCGGATGCCTCACCTTGATAGGCGGCAATAGGCGGACAGGAGTTCCACTTGGACCTCGACGAAGGTGTTCTCCAGCATTAGCGCAGTTTTCAAGTACGAGGGACGTTCCTTGATAGCTTGGATCTAAACGGTGAGGACGGGACTATGACAGCGGCCGTTCCGTGGACGGGCAAGCCTGCATTGGTGCCTTCATCGCCGCCGGTCTGTTTATCGCCGGCTCTGGCAGGATGGCTCATCGCCCTGAGGTGCCGAAGCAGTCATCTATTGCCGGGGACGGACCGAAGCCCGTCGCGGTCCGTCCCCGACATTCCGGAGTAAGTATTTACCAATACAGGGGGTATKGTCATGCTCGAAGGGAAACCCGGTGCTCCTCGGGCCCGGGGCCGGGACGTGCTGGCGTGTTTCCTGGCCGTCCAGGCGGTCTTCGCCCTGACAGCGGGGGCGGTCCTCATCCTGGACCCGTCGGGAATCGCCGCCCACGCGGACCTCCAATGGCTGCTGGGCACGCTGATTGTGGTGCCCATCCTCRTGGCCGGCTTCCTGGCCCTGCGGTTCTACCGGAGCCACCGCACAGAGACAGCCGACGCGCGCAATGCCGCCCAGCTGATGGACACCGTCCTGACCACCAGCCACGAATGGTTGTGGGCGCTGGATGCCCGCGGCATTTTCACCTTCTCCAGCCCCGTCAGTACCGATCTCACCGGCTATCACCCTTCGGAGCTTGTCGGGAATCACTTCAGCATCGTTGCCGATGTCGAGGACATCCCGGAGGCGATCAGGTCATTGCTCAACGCGCCCGAGGTTGAAGGTCGCGCCCGCGGCATCCTCCGTTGCCGGCACCGGGACGGGAGCACGGTCTGGATCGAATCCTCCACGCACAACCGCCCCGCAGGGGCCCGGCAGGCCGCCGGTCTGGAGGGGACCAGCCGAAGGGTTCCCGTGGAGACAGCCCGGGAAGCAGCCGCCGCCCGCAGCCGCACCCGGATCAGGACCATGATCGACGGGAACAAGCTGCTGACGGCCTTCCAGCCGATCAAGAACCTGGCCGCAGGGCACCTTATCGGCGCCGAAGCGCTGACGCGTTTCGCCAACGAGGACGCGACCGGACCTGACTACTGGTTCGAGGAAGCCGCCTCGGCGGGACTCACGGAGGACCTCGAAATCGCAGCGCTCGAGACTGCTCTCAAGGCTGCACCGGGGTTGCCGCCAGGGATCTACGTGGCCCTGAATGTCTCCCCTTCCACCTGCATGGACCCGAGGTTGCCAGGGATTCTGGAACGGTCCGGCCTCGCTTTCCAGCGGATCGTCCTGGAGCTGACGGAAAGGCTCAAGGTGGAGGAATATTGTCCCCTCCTCTCGGCTCTGGAACCGCTGCGCCGCCGGGGCCTGCGGATCGCCATCGATGACGCCGGCTCAGGCTTTGCCTCCATGCGGCATGTCCTGCAGATCAGGCCCGACATCATCAAACTGGACCGTACCCTCATTACAGGCATCCACGACGACGAGGGCCGGCAAGCGTTCGGCGCCGCCATGGCAGAGTTTGCACGCCGGCTCGGCGCCACCCTTGTTGCGGAGGGCATCGAAACCGAGGCGGAACTGGCCACTGTCACCGAATTAGGGATGACCGCCGGACAGGGCTACCTCCTGGGACGACCCACGGTTGACGAACACGAGTGGGAGACCTGGCGATTGCAGACATGGGCCGCTGCGGGCCGGTTCAACTAATCCCAATAAACAGCCTGCGATTAGCCGGAGAAGAACGATCAAAAGCGTCGACCGGTGCAGGTCTCCGGACAGGTCTTTGGACGATCCTGGCCAGCAAAGATGAGACACTGGCCCTTCTGGGCCTGGCCGCTAGGAAGAACGGCTTCCGGACGCTCGTCCTCGAACCCCCGGGCATCGTCCTGGAGATTTCAAGGTCGCTTCACAGGAGGCGGCCGGCATCCCKCCTGGGCGGAGCCCTCACTGAGACCGAACGCGGCACGGCAATCCGCTGGAGCAGCACTGACGAAACACCCAGGGCACATGAGCACCTTCTCAGCGTTGAAGAAGCGCTGCCAGCTGGAAAAATCGACTACCGCGGGATGGACGAAGCCTCAAAGGCGTCAGGCCTGGTCCTCGAGGGACGGCGGGCGTTCCGCAACGTCCTCCGCAAGCTTGTCGGTGACGAATGGGTGCTCGCTGTCGCCAGGGGGAAGCTGGCCTCCGAAGCAGGCATCGTGGCTCTGACGGACCAGCGACTCCTGCTCGTGCAGGATAACCATCTCGGTAGTCTGCTCCTKGACGTCCCCCTCGACTCGATCGGCGGGCTCGTCCTGGGAAAGAAGAGTACCGGCGAAACGCTGCGGATAGGGCCCAGCCCATCCTCTGTCCTTATATCTCACCTGGGCCACGGCGAAGGCCATGGCATCACGGCAAAATTCAGGGAACACATGAAAGAGCTTTCCCGCACCACTCCGATGTTCCCCCTGGAGGGATAGTCCTCACAGCCGGCGACTATGTTTTCAACGCGGGGTCTCCGGGTAGGCACAGCGATGCGCAGCCCGTCGTGCCAGCGGCGCCAGGGGTGCGTATTCGGGCACTTCCGGCCGTCCGGTCAGTTCCAGGACAATCCTCTCCAGCGGCAGGCCGGAACGCGGAAGAAGCACCGGCAGCTGCGGGTCCCGGCAGGCGTCCGATGAAATGTTCAGGGTCACGTAAATTCCCGGGGAAGCCCCCGGTCGGCCTCGAGGGCCGTTTCCAGCGCAGGTGCTGTCCCGCCGTGGGGCTGCGGATAGGTTGAAAGGCGGTCATCAGCATTTTCCGGTCGATCATCTCCCGGATCCGGGCCCGACTGCAGAACTCCGATACTTCCCGCGCCGTCACCGGCGGCAGCAGCCTGCCGGTGCCTTCGAAGCCGCCGCACTCGCGTGGCGCACATTGCCGGAGACCTCCATCCACACCGGGCTGCCGTCACGGTGCCGGCAATGAACAACCGCACCGCTCCATCAACGATTCCCCGGCCCCGTGACCGCTCCACACAGTGGCTCGGTCACGCGGCAGCCGCCGCAGTCATCGATCCAGGAAGGGGCGGTCCCTCCCCAGACCGAACGAGAGACGATCGGGGCGCGGTGTGGAAGACTGCCGATCATGACCCAGGGTTCATTCCCGTTTACGCCCAGGACCTCCAAGGACCTGAGTGAGGGGGATCTCAATCCGAATCGGATCAGGGGCCGCTACACGGCGCCGCAAGTCCATCAGCCGCGCCGGCGATGCCGTGCCAGCCACCCACGAACAACGCCGGGTAGGCGCTACCCGGCGCCCACCCGGGCACGGCCAAGCTACTTCGGGCTTTTCCCGCCCGTTACATTTATTGGGTCCCCGACCGCCGGCGACATGGTCGCTGGACCAGGTATGACTTTCCTGCCTTGTCACTGATGACCGGGACCGGCGATATGCACAGCCTCCCTGGCGGATGTCGCGGCCGGCAATCTAAAACCCGCACCGGGCGGCGTGGCCGGTGCGGCCCGGACCCGCCGCCTGCAGCCAACCTCAGGGCGGCAACCCGAGACGTGATACTGGAGAAGCGATGGGCAATGCATGGCCGTTAGTGTTAGACMTTTTGGGAACGTTCTTCTTCGCCATCTCCGGGTGCCTGCTGGCGGCCAGCCGAGGCTTTGACATCGTGGGTTCGCTGCTGCTGGGATCACTCACCGGACTCGGGGGCGGCGTCTTGCGGGACCTKATCATAGGGGTCACCCCGACAGCTCTTGCCCAGCCCGCATACCTGGCACCGCCTGTGGCCGCAGCGCTGCTGGTTTACTTCCTCGTCCACCATGTCACGCGGTTTCCGCGGACACTGCTCGTTTTCGACGCCGGCGGCCTGGCGCTGTTCTCCATCACCGGAACCGTGGCGGCCCTGGCCGCCGGCATGAACCCCATCGCCGCGACCCTCCTTGGAGTGACGACCGGCGTCGGCGGCGGGCTGCTGCGTGACGTCGTCGCCAACCGCGATCCACAGCTCTTCAACCCCAAGGACATCTACGCCGTCCCGGCCTTCCTCGGAGCGGCCCTGACCACCGCCCTAAGCTACCTGAACCTACTCAACATCGTGACGGAGCTATGCGTCGCGGCCCTGGTGTTCACCCTCCGGATACTGTCTCTGCACTACCGGTGGCGGATTCCCCACGCGGCCCGCCCCCGGCCCKACGAGGCCTAACAGGCCGGACCAAGCCGGCTAGCCCGGGACCGGGCGCCAGGGCATCGCCCCCTTCGGACAAGAAAGAGAAGCACCCTGGACGCAGCCACGCACCTGATGCAGCACTACGAGCCAGGACCGGGAAGACTTCTACAAGGACCTGCACCGAAACCCCGAACTGTCACACCAGGAACAACGGCCAAGGGCCCACCCTCCTCCCGAGGGCCGGCATGGACACGGCGCCGGTCATGCACACCCGCGGTCACGACATCCATGACGCCGCCGCCTGGACGCCGCGAGGGTGCCGTGCACCGGGCCCGGTG
>NZ_JBFTHK010000152.1:0-10561 GCF_056394205.1 Arthrobacter sp. 10T413_2
CTGCTGATGTTTTCATCCTAGGCGCCTACCTTATTTGGAAGCGACACAATGTAACAACTATTCGGAATCAACTTTTGTTCCCGGCAACTTTACGCCGGGTAGCCTTCGGAAGATAGGGCCTCAAGCAGGCGTTCCAGCGCCGCGCCGCACGCGAGGGCGCGGATCTCGGCGCGGCTGCCGTCAAAGGAATACGGGTACGACGTCGAGCCTTCCGCCGTCGCGATGCCGACAAAGACCGTGCCGACCGCCTTGCCGTCGTGCGGTTCGGGCCCGGCCACACCGGTGGTTGACACGCCGATATCGGCGCCACAGACGCGCCGGGCACCGTCTGCCATCGCCGCGGCAACCTGCCCGTCCACGGAACCGACGGCGTCKAGCAGACCGGCGKGGACGCCCAGGACGTCGGTCTTGACCGAGCTGGCGTAGGACACCACGCCTCCCTGCAGCATCGCGGAGGCGCCCGGCGTGTCGGCCAGGATCGCCGCGACCATTCCGGCCGTCAGGGATTCGGCGGTGGCTGCGGTCACCCCACGGCCGATGGCTCCGGTGACGGCCTGCTCCGCCAGCCGGTGAAGGTTGGGGTGCAGCTTGGGATGGAGATTGGGGTCCGGATTGGCGTCCGGATGGGCGTTCAGATCAGTCATGGCTTGTTCTCCCCTACCCGTGCTTTCTCTGCCTTGATGCCGGCGGCCCGCAGTTTGAGGGCCTCGATAACGTATTCGCCGCCGGTCCACAATGTGATGGCCAGCGCAGCCATCATGACGACGAACGCCACAACGCCGAGCCACGGGGCGATGGATGCCAGCGGAAGGACGTAGAGGAAGATCGCCGCCGTCTGCACAACCGTTTTGAGCTTCCCGCCCCGCGAGGCCGGAATGACGCCGTAGCGGATAACGAAGAACCGCAGGGCGGTGATGCCCCACTCCCGGAGCAGGATCAGGATCGTCACCCACCACGGCAGTTMCTGGAGCAGCGAGAGCATGACCAATGCCGAGCCGATCAGGAGCTTGTCGGMGATCGGGTCCGCGATCTTCCCGAAGTCGGTGACGAGTCCGCGGGACCTGGCGATGTCGCCGTCGAGCTTGTCCGTGTAGATGGCCACCGCGAACACGGCGGAGGCCGCCCAGCGCCAGACGCCGTTCTGGGCCTGGAGTCCGGGAGCGTCGAGGACGAGGAACCAGACGAAGAACGGCACCAGCACTATCCGCAGCATCGTCAGGATATTCGGCAGGTTCCAGATCCGCGAGGCGGATCCGGCGTTGGCTTCGGCGCTATTCACCTTCCTAGGCTACCCGTCTTCCCGCACTACCGTCCGGTGAGGGACCAAGCGTCCTCCGAGCCGTCCTCGTCGTCGGAGCCTCCGTCGGCGCCGTCGTGGTAGTCGATCGCCTGGGTGCGGTTGGCCAGGTCAGCCGCCACGAGGTCCTCCGCGTAGCCGCCCTGGGCGATGTTCGCGTTTGCGTTATCACTTAGCGCCGCCGTCTGGGAATCCGCGACGGCGGGCGCGTCGAGGCCCTTCATCGCGGCCAGCACCGCGGCGAGGTCATCCGGCTTGACCAGCACGTCGCGGGCCTTGGACCCTTCCGAAKGCCCCACCACTCCCCTGGACTCGAGCAGGTCCATGAGGCGTCCGGCCTTCGCGAAGCCGACACGGAGCTTGCGCTGCAGCATCGAGGTGGAGCCGAACTGCGTGGTGACCACGAGTTCGGTCGCCTGGAGCAGGACTTCGAGGTCGTCCCCGATGTCGTCGTCGATCTGCTTCTTCTGCGCCTCGGGCGCKACGTCGTCCCGGTAGACGGCCTTGAGCTGGCCCTTGACGTGTTCGACCACCTTGTGGATCTCGGACTCCGTGACCCACGCCCCCTGGACGCGCATGGCCTTGGAGGCACCCATGGGCAGGAACAGGGCGTCGCCCTGGCCGATGAGTTTCTCGGCGCCCGGCTGGTCCAGGACCACCCGGGAGTCGGTGACGGAGGACGTGGCGAAGGCCATGCGGGAGGGCACGTTCGCCTTGATCAGGCCGGTCACGACGTCGACGGACGGACGCTGGGTGGCGAGGACGAGGTGGATGCCGGCCGCACGCGCCAGCTGGGTGATGCGGACGATCGAGTCTTCGACGTCGCGCGGGGCGACCATCATGAGGTCGGCGAGTTCGTCCACGATCACCAGCAGGTACGGATAGGGCTTGATGACGCGCTTGGAGTCCACCGGCGGGTGGACCTTGCCGGCCCGGACGGCCTTGTTGAAGTCGTCGATGTGCTTGAAGCCGTAGTTGGCGAGGTCGTCGTAGCGGGCATCCATTTMCCGGACCACCCACTGCAGCGCCTCAGCGGCCTTCTTCGGGTTGGTGATGATCGGGGTGATGAGGTGCGGGACGCCCTCATAGGCCGTGAGCTCCACGCGCTTGGGGTCCACCATGACCATGCGGACCTCGTCCGGGGTGGCCCGCATCAGGATCGAAGTGATCATCGAATTAACGAACGAGGACTTACCGGCGCCGGTGGCGCCGGCCACCAGCAGGTGCGGCATCTTGGCGAGGTTTGCCACGACGTACCCGCCCTCGACGTCCTTGCCCACGCCCATGACCATGGGGTGGTCGGTGCGGCGGGCGTTCTGGCTGCGGAGCACGTCGCCCAGGGACACGGTCTCGCGGTCCGTGTTGGGGATCTCGATGCCGATGGCGGACTTGCCCGGGATGGGGCTCAGGATGCGCACGTCCGAGCTCGCGACGGCGTAGGAGATGTTCTTGGACAGGGCGGTGACCCGCTCCACCTTGGTGCCCGGGGACAGTTCGATTTCGTAGCGTGTCACGGTKGGACCGCGGCTGAAGCCGGTCACCTGGGCATCGACGTTGAACTGGTTGAGGGTMTCGGTGAKCGAGGCGACGATCGCGTCGTTGGCCTYGGTGCGTTCCTTGGGGACGGAGCCGGGCGTCAGCATGTCCGACGCCGGCAGGGTGTAGGTGACGTCGCCGGCCAGTGAGAGTTGTTCGGTGCGCTGCGGAATCGGGGTGGGCAGGGGTGCCGGCGCCACCGGGTTGGCGGGGACCTTCGGGGCTGCCGCGGCGGCGGGGTTGAGCGAGCCGGCGGCCACCATTCCGGGAGTGACCAGCGGGATGGCCTCGGTGGCATTGTCGCCCGGCGAACCGGCGGCCGCGCCGAGGCCCTGGGCCGCCTTGATCTTCTCGACGGCGATCTCGGCCTGGGTGGGACGGCGGACGCCGGGTGCGACGCCGGACTCCGCACCGGGCTCGACGTMGGGTCCGGCACCAGCCAGCGCCTTGGCGCCCCTGGCCCGTTTAGCGGGTKGCGCGTCGTCGGCTGCTTCCTCATCGGCGATGAGCGCCCGCTCGAACGCTTCGTCGCCGACGTAGCCTTCCAGGCCGGCGTCGTCGTCGTGGTCCCTGCCGAAGAGGCGCCTGCGCTTCTTCCTGGGCGCCGCCGGGGCGTCGTTCTCGTAGAGGTAGCTGCGGTCGTGACGGTCGCCGCTGTCGTCGTCCTCCAAGTCGATGCCCATCAGGTGCTCGTAGGCGTCCCGGAGGCGGCCGGGGATGGCGCCGAAGGGTGTCGCCGTGACGATCAGCAGTGAGGTGAAGGCCAGCAGGCTGTACACCGCCACCGGGACGGCGGGGTGGACTGCGGCCAGCGGGGCGGCGGCGAGGTAACCGAGCATGCCGCCGGCCTTGCGCAGGCCGTCGAAGCCGTCGGCCACCGTCGGCTGGCCGCCGATGATGTGGGCCAGGCCGGAACCGGCGAAGGTCATGATGAGGAAGCCGATGCCGATCCGGTTGTTGCCGCGGCCGTCGTCGGGCTGGCGGAACAGGCGGAAGGCGCACACGAACAGCATGAGCGGCAGCAGCAGGGACATCCAGCCGAACGTGCCGTTGATGACCGCGAACACGAGGTCCGGGAGCCAGCCTTGGAACCCCCACCACGCGAAGGTGGCGACGAAGACGCCCAGGGCCAGGTTGAACAGCGCGGCACCGTCGCGGCGGTCCTCGGGGGCGAGGTCGCTGACGTCGTGGCCGACGCGCCGGATACCGGCGCCCACCACGTGGCCAATGCCAAGCCACGCACCGGCGAGCACCCGGACAATCCAGGGCTGGGGCGGCTCAACAGCGGCCAACTGACGGGTCCGGGCGGTCGCTGTTTTTCTACCTGCGGGCCCACCTGCGGCGCCCCGCGGCCGGGCGGATTTGGATGCGGCGGGACTGGACCCCCGGCCGGGAGAACTGCCTGATTTGCCGCTTGAGTTTCCTCTAGGCGCGGGAGAAGTACGAGTCGCCATACCCGCCACGGTACCGGATGCCGGCTCTAAAACCCCGAATTTCCGGGCCGTCCGGGATCATGTTGTTCCCGGTTCCGACGCCGAACGGCCTCCCCCGCCCGCCGTAGCCCTCAGGCTGCGACCGGGCCGGGAAGGCCGTTCAMCGGGCATCCGCCCGGTGCGAGAAAGRGCTTACGCCCGGTGAACCACCTGAGGCTTACGCCAGGTGAACCACCTGAGGCTTACGCCTCAAGGACCACCGGAATGATCATGGGCTTGCGGCGCAGCTTACGGTTCACCCAGGTGCCCACGACCCGGCGGACGACCTGCTGGAGCTGGTGCGTCGTGTGGTCCGTGCGGTTCTGCACTGCTTCTTCGAGGGCCTCGTTGATCTTGGGGATGATCTCGTCAAAGACGGAGTCGTCCTCGGCCACGCCGCGGGCGTGGATCTCCGGCCCGGACACCACCTTGCCGGTGGCCCGGTGGATGACGGTGATGATGGAGATGAAACCCTCGTCGCCGAGGACCTGGCGGTCCTTGAGGTCGGCGTCGGTGATTTCACCCACGCTGGAGCCGTCAACGTAGACGAACCMGACCTCGACCTGGMCGACGATGTCGGCCTGGTGGTCGCGGAGATCGATCACGGTGCCGTTGTCTGCGAGCAGGATGCTTTCCTCAGGCACGCCGGATTCGAGGGCAATCTTGCCGTTGGCGATGAGGTGGCGGGTTTCGCCGTGCACCGGCATGGCGTTGAGCGGCTCAAGGATGTTGTAGCAGTACAGCAGCTCGCCGGCGGCGGCGTGGCCGGAGACATGCACCTTGGCGTTGCCCTTGTGGATGACATCTGCGCCGAGCTTCAGCAGGCCGTTGATGATGCGGAAGACCGCGTTCTCGTTACCCGGGATGAGGCTCGAGGCGAGGATGACGGTGTCGCCCTCGCCGACGACGACGCGGTGGTCGCCGTTGGCCATGCGGGACAGGGCCGCCATGGGCTCGCCCTGGGAGCCGGTRGACATCAGCACGACCCGGTTGTCCGGCAGGTTGTCGATGTTCTTGATATCGACCAGGATCCCGGCCGGGACTTCCAGGTAGCCCAGTTTCGCGGCGATGGCCATGTTCCGGACCATGGAGCGGCCCACGAAGGCAACCTTGCGGTTGTGGTTGGCGGCGGCGTCGAGGACCTGCTGCACGCGGTGCACGTGGGAGGAGAAGGACGCGACGATGATCCGCTTGGAGGCCTGGCCGAACAGCCGGTCCAAGGTGGGCCCGATTTCCTTCTCGGCGGTGGTGAAACCGGGGACGTCGGCGTTGGTCGAGTMCGACATGAACAGGTCCACGCCTTCTTCGCCCAGCTTGGCGAAGTGCCGGAGGTCGGTGATGCGGCCGTCGAGCGGCAGCTGGTCCATCTTGAAGTCACCGGTGTGCAGGACGGTGCCGCCCGCGGTGCGGAGGAACACGGCCAGGGCGTCCGGGATGGAGTGGTTGACGGCGATGAACTCGCATTCGAAGGGCCCGAACTTCTCGACCTGGCCCTCGACGACAATCTTGGTGTTGGGCTTGATCCGGTGTTCCTGCAGCTTGGCCTCGATGAGGGCCAGGGTGAGCTGCGAGCCCACGATGGGGATATCGGCGCGCAGGCGCAGGAGGTAGGGAACGGCGCCGATGTGGTCCTCGTGACCGTGGGTCAGGACGACGGCGACGATGTCCTGGAGACGGTTCTCGATGTAAGAGAAATCCGGCAGGATGAGGTCGACGCCGGGCTGGGTCTCCTCGGGGAAGAGCACGCCGCAGTCAACGATGAGGAGCTTGCCCCCGATCTCGAAGACGGTCATGTTGCGGCCAATTTCCCCGAGCCCGCCGAGCGGCACGATCCGCAGGGTGTTGTTCGGGAGGCGGGGCGGCGTGACAAGGCCGGGAAGGGCGGTTTGGGTCATAGTGCACTACTTTCCAGGCGGAAACCGGGCTGGACTTTCACGATCAGGATTGGCTCCTGCTCAGGAAAAGACCATCCCCGCTTCCGCCAAATCCTCGCGGATGATTACGATCTCGGCCTCGTCCGGCTCCACGAGGGGCAAACGGACAACCGAGTTGGGCAGGACTCCCTGCCACTTAAGAACCTGCTTGGCAGCGACAGCACCCTGAATGTGGGTCATCACTGCGCGGACCACGGGGTCCAGTTCGAAATGTAGGGTGCGGGCGGTAGCAAAATCGCCTGCAAGTGCGGCATCAATCAGCGCGCKGAACTGCCGCGTCGMGACGTGCGCGGAGACGCTGACCAGGCCGACGGCGCCTRCGGCCATCCACGGCAGCGTGAGGCCGTCGTCGCCGGAGTAGACATCGATGTCGGTGTTGGCCAGGACCTGGGTGAGGGCGGCGAAATCAGCCTTCGCATCCTTGAGGGCAACGATCCGGGGGTGGTCGGCGAGACGGATCATGGTCTCGGGCAGGATGGGCACGCCKGCGCGGCCCGGAATGTCGTACACCATGACGGGGAGGTCGGCGGCGTCGGCCACGGCCTCGATGTGGGCCTGGATGCCGGCCTGGCTGGGCTTGTTGTAATACGGGGTGACGATCAGCTGGCCGTGGGCTCCCGCCTTGGCGGCGCGTTTGGCCATCTCGATCGAGTGCGAGGTGTGGTTGGTCCCGGTTCCGGCGATGACCTTGGCGCGGTCGCCGACGGCCTCGACAATGACGCGGAAGAGCTTCTCTTTTTCGTCGTCCTCGAGCGTGGAGGTCTCCCCGGTGGTGCCGGRGATGACGAGGGCATCATTGCCGTCGTCGACGAGCTTGCTCGCCAGTTCCGCCGACTGCTTGTAGTCGACCTCACCGTCCGTCGTGAAAGGCGTAACCATGGCAGTCACGAGGGTCCCGAACGTGTAAGAGCGAATATCAGAGTCAGCCATATGAAAAACGTTACCTTGTCCGCGGCATGTTAGGACAATGGCGGCGGTGTGAGGAACGTCAAACTTGCCCGGCCGCGCGTCACGTTTCGGTCTTCCGGCCGGGCTCAGGGCCGCCGAAACCGGGCCAGGGCACCGTGCTGAAGGCTCGCCGTCAGCACCTCGGTCCCGGTCCCKGCCGCCTGCCGGAAGGGGAGCCCGTCAGGACCCCAGAATCCGCTCAGCCCGCACGAGGGTCCGAGCGGCGTGGTGCCTGCCAGGTTCGCCAGGACGGAGAACATCCGGTTGTCCATGGCGCGGGCGCCAAGGTGCAGCCCCAGCCGATGATCCTCCCCGGCCCTGTAGACGGCCGAGACGGCATAGACGTCAGCCCCTGCCCCAGCCGCCCATTCCGCGTGACCGGGGCGGGCGGCGTCGAAGCAGATCGCCAAAGCGATCTTCCAGCCGTCGATCTCCAGGACCGCGGGGTGACTGCCGGCGACAAAGAGCCCCTGCTCCGGACCGTGCAGCCAGGTCTTGAAGCTGGGCTCGATGGCGCCTGATGCGTGAATGGCCAGGGAGGCAAGCCGCGGCGTGCCGTCGTCCTGCGTGAAAGCGGCCCCGACCACTGCGGTAATTCCAGTCCGGCGGCAGATTTCCCGGATGCCGCCCAGCCGTCGGTCTGCCGCGCTCAGCCATTCTTCGGGCCCCTCCAGCAGGTTCAGCCGGTACCCCGTCAGCGAGAGTTCGGGAAAGATKACCAGCCGGGCTCCGTGGGACTCGGCGTCTTCGATCAGGCGGATGTGTTCGGGCACATTGGCGGCCACGCCGCCGTCAAGGGCCTCGTATTGGATCGCGGACAGCGTCAGAGCAGTTATGGAGCCAGTGGTCACTCTGCCATCCTAGGCATCTCCCTCCCTCCCGCGGGCGCCGAGCAGTAACGCCCGACGGCGGATTCGCGCAAAGACTCCGCCCAGGCCGCGAGCCGCTGGGCCGCCCGCACGTAGTGGAACAACTCGGTCGGAGTGAGGGCGTCCAGATCCGTCTCCGCCAGCCGCCGCGCCAGCTCCGCCCCCGGCGGCTGCACGGCCAACGCCGTGCCCTCCTGACCCCACTGGACATCCTCTGCCGGCTCTCCGGCGACCAGCCGCCGGAAGAGGAAGTCCACGACGCCCGGGCTCATGGCTTTGAGAACGCCGGCTCCCGCCTCGCAGCCGTCCCGACGGCCGCCGGGGAGGGTGTTGCCGGAATCCCGGCCCGAAGGTTTCCGGCCTGGTGAATCCGGAGTCAGGAAGGCGGGCTCTGAGGCGTTGTTCATGCGCTCATCCTATTCGAACATATATTCGAACACAAGGCTTTGCCGAGGCCTGCGTGACGCTGCGGGCAGGCCTGACATGAGACGATCAAACGATGACCCCGCGCGGAATGACCACTGCTTCCCGGACCGCCAAGGCCACCTCCGCCGGCGTCCGCCTGGCCGGCATTGACGCCGCCCGCGGGCTCGCGTTACTGGCCATGATGGCCACGCACGTGCTGGCGACMTTCGAGTCGAACGCGCAGCTCACGCCCACATGGATCGGGCTCGCGTTTTCCGGGCGGGCTTCGGCACTGTTCGCCGTGCTGGCCGGCGTCGGCTTGGCGCTGTCCACCGGGAAACAGCAGCCGGTGGAGGGTTCCGCGCTCCGGGCCGCCCGCCGCGGCATCACACTAAGGGCGCTGGTGATAGCCGCCGTCGGACTCTCGCTGGGTGGTCTCGACGTCAACATCGCCGTCATTCTGGTCCACTACGCGCTCCTGTTMCTGTGCGTGCTGCMGTTCGTCGGTTTCGGGGTCAACCGCMTGCTTGTCCTCGCGACCGCATGGATCCTGGCTGCTCCTGTGCTGGCCTACCTGCTGYGGCCCTGGCTGCTGTCAGCAGATCCGCCCTTGCGGCTGGGGCATAACCCCGGCTGGGAGGACCTGGCCACACCCGCAAGACTCCTCGGCGACCTCTTCCTCACGGGCTACTATCCCGTCCTGCAGTGGATCGCCTATCTCCTGGTGGGGCTGGCGATCGGCCGGATGGCGCTGTCGAAGGCAGCCACGCCGTTCCTGCTGCTGGCTGCCGGAACGGCGGTGGCGGTCCTTGCCAAGTGGCTCGGGACAGTCCTGATGGAGGACTGGGGCGGCAGGCAGGCATTGGAGGCTCAGATCGGCSATCCCGCCTACCCGCTGGAKAGTCTGCTGCAGGTCAACCTGGCGGGCGTCGACCAGTCAGGCTCAGCGTGGTGGCTGGCCACTAGTGCACCGCATGCGGGCACCACGCTGGACCTGCTTCACACCTCGGGAGTCGCCGCCGCCGTGATTGGCGTGTGCCTGCTGCTGGGCCGGCTGGGAGAATGGGTGGAGCTGGACCTGCTGCTCCCGCTCCGCGGAATCGGGGCCATGACTTTGACCCTCTACACGGCGCATTTGTGCATCACGGCGGCCCTGCACGATCAGCCGCTGGCGCCCGGCTGGACTGTGGAGGGCGTGTACTGGGCACAGGCCATCGGCATGTTGGTGATCGGCGGGGTCTTCGCGGCCCTGATCTGGCGCGGGCCGCTGGAATGGGTGTCCCATGCCGCCAACCAGGTGGGCCGCTACCAGCCCGCCCGCGTCCGTCAGCCTGCCCGTTTCCGCTAGGGCGTCTCAGCCATAAGGGCGGTGGGCCGYGCTGGATGATCGCCACGTGCGTTCTCCGCGTCTGCATCGCCTGAACGCGCGTGTAGGGCTGAGGCCCTGCGTCAGCCCGGGGTGAGGACGCAGAACTCGTTGCCCTCTGAGTCGGCGAGGCACACCCACGGCACATCGCCCTGGCCGACGTCGGCGTCATTGGCGCCCAGAGCCCGCAACCGGGCCACTTCTGCCGCTTGATCATCACCGGGATAAGGCATCAGGTCGAGATGGACGCGTCCAGACACGGTCTTCACGTCGGGCGTGCGAAGGAACTCCAGATACGGCCCGACACCCGTGGCGGAACGCAGTCTCGCATGATCGTCGGTCACCTCGTGCAAGGTCCAGTCCATCGCCTCGCTCCAGAACCGGGCCATGGCCCGCGGATCTGCACAGCTGACCACCACCGCGGCGATCGGCCCGGTGTMCCGGTAGATCGATCGAGGCTCCAGCACGCGGAACAGGTTGCCTTCCGTGTCGGCCAGAACCGTCCACGGCACATCACCCTGGCCCACGTCGGCGGGCGTCGCGCCAAGCACCAACAGGTGCGCGACCAGCTCCGCCTGATGGGCCGCGGAGGTGGAGGTGAGTTCGAGGTGCGCACGGTACTTTACCGTCTCGGGGTCCGGGACGGTGACGACATCGACGCAAATGGCGACGGGGTCCGGCCAGACGAAGCCCACGGGTTCAACATTGGTCACACCGGGACCCTCGCTGGAAAC
>NZ_JBFTHK010000153.1:0-10535 GCF_056394205.1 Arthrobacter sp. 10T413_2
GTCCCCGTCCACCTGTACATCACGTCTCCGGACGGCACCACCACGGGCACAGCGTATGTGGCCAACCGGTACAGGGCCGACGTCAACTCGGTCTTCCAGGTCTCCGGCAACCACGGCTACCGGATTGTCATCCCGGTCACCAAACGCGGCGTGTACACCGTCTGCTCCTGGGGGCTGGGCGTGGCAGGGATGTCCTCGGGCAACACCCAGTACGGCTGCCTCAAGGCCACCTTCTAGCCCCTGTTCGGCGGTGTCAGCCCCTCGCGGTAGCGTAGGGCTGTGTCTGAAACTCCCGTGCCTGAAACTCCCGTGCCTKAAACTCCCGTGCCTGTAACTTCCGTGTCCGAAACCCAGCCCGCGGAGGCCGGCCTGACCGTCGCCGGGCTCTCGGAGTCCCAGTTGCTGGAGCGCATCTTCCCGCGACTCATCATCCCGGTGCACGTAGGCAGGCCGGCGGCCACGTCCTTGCTGCTCGGGCCCGGGGACGACGCCGCCATTGTCGCGGCCCCGGACGGCCGGACGGTGCTGAGCATCGACACCCAGGTGGCGGACCAGGACTTCCGGCTGCAATGGAACAACGGCTACCGGACCAGCGGGTACGACGTCGGCTGGAAGGCCGCCGCGCAAAACCTCAGCGACATCAACGCCATGGGCGCCCGGTCCACGTCCCTTGTGGTGAGCCTGACCATGCCGCCGGAAACCCCGGTGTCCTGGGTGGAGGATTTCGCGGACGGCCTCACCGCCGGCATCCGGGAGCTGGGCGCTCGCGGATGTACGGTGGCCGGCGGGGACCTGGGCCGCGGCCGCGAACTGGCCGTCAGCGTGGCGATCGTGGGTACCCTCGACGGCAAGGAGCCGGTCCTGCGCTCCGGGGCCCGGCCGGGGGACACGGTGGCCCTGGCCGGAACAGTGGGCCGCGCCGCCGCCGGCCTGGCGCTGCTGGAATCGGAGATCAGCGTCGCGGAGCTGACGGCCGCACAGCGGGCCCTCATGGACACCCAGTGCCGGCCGCTGCCGCCGCTCGCCGCGGGCCCTGCGGCCCGTGACGCCGGCGCGTCGGCCATGATGGACATTTCGGACGGCCTGGTCCGCGACGGCAACCGCATGGCCGCGGCCAGCCATGCCGTGCTGAACCTGGACGCCGCCGCCCTGAAGGAACTCGCTGTTCCGCTGCTGCCGGCGTCGGAGCTGCTGGGGGCAGACCCGATGCCCTGGGTCCTGGGCGGCGGCGAAGACCACGGGCTGTTGGCCACATTCCCCGCGGGGGTTCAGCTCCCTGCCGGTTTCACTGCGATAGGCTCGGTAGAGACCCCTGCACCAACTGAAAGCACGGGAGTAAAGATCGCGGGCAGGCCCGCTGACGCTGTGGGATGGGATCACTTTGCAGACTAAAATTGCCGCCAACGCGCAAGCGATGAAGCGGTGGTTGAGCAAGGCGGAGACAACGCTCGGAAACCACAGCGACCGCCTGAACGCCATCAACATCTTTCCCGTGGCCGACGGCGACACCGGCACCAACCTCTACCTGACCGCCCGGGCTGCAGCCCGTGCCGCCGCCCAGGCGGCGCACGGTGCGGACGCCGCCGCCCAGGCAGGGCACGGTACAGACGCCGCCGGCGCAGACCCCTCGCCGCAAACGTCCCACCACAGTTCCCAGTACGCCGTTGCCGCCCCGGACCCCGCCCAGCACGACGTCGGCGCCGTCCTGGCGCAGGCCGGCCAGGCGGCCATGGAACAGGCCCGCGGGAACTCGGGAACACTGTTTGCCGTGTTCCTCTGCGCCGCCGCCGAACCGCTGGCCGGACACACCCGGATCAGCTCGCCGCTGCTGGCCGCGGCCCTGAACCGGGCCCAGCTCCGGGCCTGGTCCGCGCTGAGTGATCCCGTGCCCGGCACCATGCTCTCCGTGATGGAAGCCGCCGCCCGCGCCGTGGCCGCCGTGGACTCCGCGCACGACGGCGATGACAGCAACCAGACCCTCGGCCTGGCCCTGGACGCCGCCGTCGAGGCAGCCCTGGCCGCCGTGGTGCACACGGAKGACCAGCTCGCTGCCCTGCACGCCGCCCATGTGGTGGACGCCGGCGGCGTGGGCATGCTCCTGATCCTGGACTGCCTCCGCTCCGCCGTGCTGGGCGAGGAGCTCCAGAGCGAACTGCTGGACGGCCTGCACGGCTACGACGTCCAGGATCCGCACATCCACGTCGGCATGCCCCGCGACGACGGCGTCGAACTCATGTGCACCATCTCCCTGTCACCGCTGGACGCCGCCATGATGCGGCAGCGGCTCGACGAAATGGGCGACTCCGTGATCATGAGCCAGGTGGGCGGCGCCGTGGATACTGCCGGGCACTACCGCTGGCGCGTCCACGTCCACGTCCTGGATGCCGAACCTGCCGTTGCGCTGATCCGTTCCCTGGGCGAGCCCACGGACATCTCCGTGAGCGAGCTCGCCCTGCCGCGCGACCCGKAGACGGAGGCCGCCGTCACCGCTGCCGCCGTGGCCCCGGTCCTGGCCGCTGAAACCCGAAACCCCGACGGATATGCACGCTGAACTTGAACTGGGCCTGGAACGCCGGATCGGCAAGCGCTCCGCGGCCGTCATTGAAAAACACCTCGGCATCACCACCGTCGGCGGGCTCCTGAACTACTTCCCGCGCCGCTATCTCAGCCGCGGCGAGCTCACACCCATCAGCGAGGTCCCGCTGGATGAGGAAGTGACCCTGATCGCCCGAGTGATCTCCAACAGCACCCGGGCCATGCGCGCMCGGCGCGGTTCACTCACCGACGTCGTGATTTCCGACGACGCCGGGACCGCCGGTTCCGGACGGGCCGGCGGCGGGCTGCCGGGCACGCTCAAGGTCAGCTTCTTCAACGGGTTCCGGGCCAAGGCCGAACTCCAGCCGGGCCGGCGCGCCATGTTTTCCGGCAAAGTCACGCGCTACGGCGGGTCCCTGGGCCTGACCAACCCCGATTTCCTGCTGCTCGACGAGGACCCCGACACCCCGGGCCTGGACCCGGAGAAGCTCGCGGCCATGCCGATCCCGGTGTACCCGGCCACGGCGAAACTCACCAGCTGGTCCATCCAGAAGGTCATCTCGACCCTGCTGGACACCCTGGAGCTCGAGGCCCTCGGCGACCCGCTGCCCGCGGATATCGCGGCGCGGGAGAAGTTCCTGCCGGTCGCGGACGCCTACCGGCTGATCCACGCCCCGCAAACCCCGGCCGACTGGCAGCGCGCCCKGGACCGCTTCCGCTACCAGGAAGCCCTGGTGCTCCAGTCGGCCCTGGCCCGCCGCCGGGCCCAGCTGGCCGCCGAGGAAGCGACGGCCCGGCGCCCGGCACCAAACGGGCTGCTGCCGGCCTTCKACCGCCAACTGCCGTTCACGCTGACCGCCGGGCAGGCCGCCGTCGGCAAGACGCTCTMCGAGGAGCTCGCGCAGGACTCGCCGATGAACCGGCTGCTCCAGGGCGAAGTKGGTTCCGGCAAGACCATCGTGGCCCTGCGCGCCATGCTGCAGGTGGTGGACGCCGGGGGACAGGCGGCCCTGCTGGCCCCCACCGAAGTCCTGGCCGCCCAGCACTACGAATCCATCCGGYGCACGCTCGGACCGCTCTCCCGGGACGGGATGCTCGGCGGGTTCGGTCCGGACGCCGTCCAGGTCACGCTCCTCACCGGCTCCATGCCCACCGCGGCGCGGAAKCAGGCCATGCTGGACGCGGCCTCCGGGACGGCGGGAATCGTGATCGGCACCCACGCCCTGMTCAGCGAGACCGTGTCCTTCTACGACCTCGGGCTGATCGTGGTGGACGAACAGCACCGTTTCGGCGTCGAACAGCGCGACGCCCTCCGGGCCAAGGCGAGCAAACCCCCGCACCTGTTGGTCATGACCGCCACCCCGATTCCCCGGACCGTGGCCATGACCGTATTCGGGGACCTCGAAACCTCCGTCTTGGACGAACTCCCCGCGGGCCGCGCGCCGATCTCCACCCACGTGGTGGGGCTAGCCGAGCATCCGGCCTGGGCCGGCCGCATCTGGTCCCGTTCGCGGGAGGAGATCGACGCCGGCCACCAGGTCTACGTGGTGTGCCCCAAGATCGGCGAGGACGACGACGGCGACTTCACCCCGGGCGAGGMCGAACCGTCCGCCGCGGACCTGGAAGGCGAGAACGGCGCGCGGGAGCTCGCCTCCGTCACCGGCGTCGTMGAACACCTCCGGGACGAGCCGGCCCTGGCCGGGGTGCCGGTCGCGCCCCTGCACGGCCGGCAGGACCCCGCCCTGAAGTCCGAGACCATGGCCTCCTTCACGKCCAACCAGACCAAGCTGCTGGTCTCCACCACCGTGATCGAGGTCGGCGTGGACGTGCACAACGCAACGCTCATGGTGATCCTGGACGCGGACCGTTTTGGCATCTCCCAGCTCCACCAGTTGCGCGGCCGGGTGGGCCGCGGCGGCCTGCCGGGGACCTGCCTGCTGGTMACCACCCTGGAGCCGGGCCATCCGAGCCGCCGCCGGCTGGACGCCGTGGCGGCCACCACGGACGGTTTCGAACTCTCCCAGGAGGACCTCAAACTGCGCCGGGAGGGCGATATCCTGGGCGCCTCGCAGTCCGGCGGGCGCTCCACACTGAAACTGCTGCGCGTGCTCGAACACGAGGACGTGATTGCCCGGGCCCGGCAGGATGCCCAGCGGATCGTGGCCGCCGATCCCACGCTGGCGGGCCGGCCCTTGCTCGCCGTGGCCATCGACGAATACCTGAACCCCGAGAAGGAGGCGTTCCTTGAACGCGGCTAGCACCACGCGCCAGGCAAACAGGTCCACGGGGGATCGCGCATGAGCCGCATCATCGCCGGTGCGGCCGGCGGCAGCCCCCTGACCAGCGTCCCCGGGAACATGACGCGTCCCACGACGGACCGCGTCAAGGAAGCGCTGTTTTCCCGGCTGGACGCCTTCAACGTCATTGCCGGTGCCCGGGTGCTGGATCTCTACGCGGGCTCCGGCTCACTGGGCGCGGAAAGCGGCAGCCGAGGCGCCKACTCTGTGGACCTGGTCGAATTCGACGCCAAGGCCAGCGCCGTCTGCCAGAAGAACGCGGACCTGGTCAACACCGTGGCACGCCGCAAGGTGGTCTTCGTGCACCGGTCCAAGGTCGAATCGTTCCTGGAACGAACCGCCGACGCCGTGCTCTGGGACCTGGTGTTCCTGGACCCGCCCTACCCGCTGGACGAGCCGGCCCTCGCCGCCGTGCTGGCCAAGCTGGTGCCGCACCTGGGCGAGGGGGCCGTCGTGGTGGTGGAACGCTCCTCCCGGAGTCCCGAGCCGGCGTGGCCGGAGGGCATGGAACGCTTCGCCGAGAAGAAGTATGGGGAAACCCGGCTGTGGTTCGCCGAGCCCGGCGTCTCGGCCGCGGATTAACCGGACAGCACGTCCAGTTCGACGCCGGCCAGCACCTTGGCMGGATGCGGACCGCGCGCCGTGAGCGCCGCCGTCCAGACTTCCGGCCACGGGCCCTGCGTCCCGGTCAGGATGATGTTGCCGGGGTAGCGGCCGGTGAACATCCCGGCCTCCGCGAACGCCGCGACGTCCGCCATGGCCCGGCGCAGGGCCGCGACCTGGCTGCGGACCAGGGTCAGGCCGGGTTCGTCGCCCACGTTGACAATCAGCACCCCGCGCGGCGTCAGCCGAGCCGCCGCCTCCTGGTAAAACTCGGTGCACGCGATATGTTCCGGTGCTTCCGGCCCGGAGAAGATGTCCAGGATCACGACGTCGAAGCGCAGCTCCGCCGGAAGCCCGGCGAGGGCGTCGCGGGCATCGCCAATCACCGTGTGCAGCTGCGTTCCCTCCGGCAGGGGCAGCTGCGCCAGCACGAAGTCCAGCAGCTCCCGCTCCAGTTCCACGGCGTACTGGACCGAGCCTGGCCTGGTGGCCTGGATGTAGCGGGCCAGGGTCAGGGCGCCCGCACCCAGGTGCAACGCCGTGATCGGCTCACCCCACGGAGCGGCGAGGTCCACCACGTGCCCGATCCTGCGCAGGTATTCGTAGAAGATGTCCCCGGGATCGGCCAGGTTGACGTGGGACTGCTCCGCGCCGCCGATGCTCAGCACGAAGCCGCCGTCGGTAAAAGGATCCGGTTCGATCTCGGCGTGCTGTCCCGTGGTCCGCAGGAACCGTGAGGCGCCGGGCTGCTGCTCGGCCATCCTTACAGCCTGTCGCGCAAGGTCGCCAGCCGCTCGGCCGCTTCCTCCAACACATGCAGCTGCTTGCAGAACGCGAAGCGCAGCAGGCTGCGGGTGCGCTCGGMGCCGTCGGCGTGGCAAAAAACCGGCACCGGGATCGCGGCGACACCCACGAGGGCCGGGAGCCTGCGGGCCAGCTCTACGGAATCKGTGATGCCCAGCGGAGAGGTGTCCACGTTTACGAAGTACGTCCCCTGCGGCGTCAGGACGTCGAGGCCGGCCGCGCGCAGTMCCTCGCTGAGGATGTCGCGCTTGTACCGGAGGGTGTCCGCGAWGCCGGTGTAGAACTCGTCCGGYAGTCCCAGCCCCACCGCGATCGCCGCCTGGAACGGAGTGCCGGAGCTGTAGCTCAGGAACTGCTTGACGGTCCGTGCGGCCGCCACCAGATGCGCCGGCCCGGAGATCCAGCMGATCTTCCAGCCGGTAAAGGAGAAAGTCTTGCCGKMGGAGGAAATGGTCAGCGTGCGTTCGGCCGCCCCCGGCAGCGTGGCGATCGGGATGTGACGGGCGCCGAAGGTGAGGTGCTCGTAGACCTCGTCGGTGATGATGACGGCGTCGTGCTTCTCGGCGAGTTCCACGACGCGCTGAAGCACCTCGCGGGGGAACACGGCACCGGTGGGGTTGTGCGGGTTGTTGACAAGCACCACCTTGGTGCGCGCACTGAAGGCAGACTCCAGCGCGGCCGGGTCCGGCATGAAAGCCGGGGCCAGGAGCGGGGCCGTGACATGGGTGGCGCCGGAGAGCCCGATGATGGCGCCGTAGGAGTCATAGAACGGTTCGAACGTCAGCACCTCATCGCCGGGGCCCACCAGGGCGAGCAGCGAGGCGGCGATGGCCTCCGTGGCGCCGGTGGTGACGATGATCTCCGTCTCGGGGTCCGGAGCGAGCCCGTAGAAACGCTGCTGGTGGACGGCGATCGCCTCCCGCAGCGGCAGGATGCCCTTGCCGGGCGCGTACTGGTTGGCGCCGGCGGCGATCGCGGCCTGGGCGGCCTCCTTGATCTCCACGGGGCCGTCCTCGTCCGGGAAGCCCTGGCCGAGGTTGATGGCACCCGTGCTGAGGGCCAGCGTGGTCATTTCCTCGAAGATCGTCACGCCCAGCGAACCGTCCGCGGAGAGCAGGTTGGMGCCCGTCGCGGCGCGCTGCCACGGAAGAGGGAGCGGCGCGCTCATCGGGGGCCTGCCTTCGTGTCGGGGACGGCGCGGCCGGTGAACTTGTCCATGGTGGAGTAGATCCCGAAGACCTTCCCGCCCACGAAGTCCCAGGCCCGCACCGGCAGGATGCCCTTGAGCACCTTGCCCAGTTTGGCCATGCCGGGGGCGATCAGCTGCGGCTGCCCGGCGACGGCGGCCCGCCAGGCCCGGTCCACGGCGTCCTCCGGTGTCATGAGCGGCGTCAGCAGGGGACCGCGGGCTCCCTCGAACATGCCGGTGGAGATGTAGCTGGGGCAAAACGTGGTGACGGCCAGGTGGCGGTAACCCTGCTGCTCCAGCTCGAGCCGGAGCGAGTCGCTCCAGCCGATGACGGCCCATTTGGACGCGGCATAGACGCTCATCCGCGGATTGGACACTGTGCCGGCGGCGGAGGCGACGTTGAGGATCCGGCGGGGCCGGCCGGCGTCGGCCATCATGTCCGGCAGGAATTCGAGGGTGACATACATGGGTGCCAGGGCGTTGATGTCCATGGTCAGGGCGATGTCACGGTCCGGGGTGTGGTCCCAGAAGTACGCGCCGCGGACGATCCCGGCGTTGTTGACCAGAAGCGCCAGCGGCCCTTCGGCCCGGGCTTCCCGGGCGGCCCCGGCGATCGCGGCGGGGTCCGCCAGATTCACTGTCCGTGGGACGGCGCGGGCGCCCAGGGCGGTGACTTCGGCGGCCGTGCTGGCCAGGGCGTCGGCGTCGATGTCCCAAAGGATCACCACCGCGGCGCCTTCCCGGGCGGCGCGGAGGGCGTACAGCCGGCCCATGCCCATGGCGGCGCCGGTGACCAGGGCCACGCCGCCGTCCATGGTGAACGGCTGCGCGGCCGCAGGCTGCATGGCAAAAGGCAGGGCGAAGCGGTTCTTCGAAGCTGACATTCAGCCATGCTATCCCGGCCCGCGGCGCGAATACGGTAGGTTCGGACCATGAGACGCGCCGTATGCCCTGGCTCCTTTGATCCCATTCACAATGGCCACCTGGAAGTCATTGCCCGTGCCGCGGGCCTCTTCGATGAGGTGATCGTGGCCGTGTCCACGAATTTCGCCAAGAAGTACCGCTTCAGCCTGGAAGAGCGGATCGACATGGCCCGGGAAACCTTCGCATCGTTGCGCGGCATCGTGGTGGAACCCGTGGGGGAGGGGCTCCTGGCCGAGTACTGCCGGCAGCGCGGCGTCTCCGCKATCGTCAAGGGCCTGCGCTCGTCCTCGGACTTCGACTACGAACTGCCGATGGCCACGATGAACCGGCAGTTGACCGGCGTCKAGACGGTGTTCCTGCCGGCGGAGAGCCACTACCTGCACTTGTCCTCCACCCTGATCAAAGAGGTCTTCACCCTGGGMGGGGATGTCTCGGACTTTGTGCCCCGGTCCGTGCTGAAGCGGCTGGCTCCGGGGGAACCGGTCCAGAACCGTGCCCGCAAAGTGTAAGCTTGACCGGTACTCGGCGGCCTGCTGCCGGTTGCGCGGCCCGGCCCGGGGCCGGTTTGCGGCATCATGCTGCTGACCTGCAGCCCGGTTTGAGTCCGTCCGGAAGTTCAGGCTAAGATGGTACGTCGGTCATATGTTCAACAGGAGTTCTCATTAAACGAGATGCTAGTTCGCCCCTGGCGTTCGACGTCAAGGACCTCGGACGCAGTCCGGGAAGCATGCGGACGCTGAAGGAACATGTACCCGCGCCAAGTGATCTTGGTGTGGCACTCATTGGCGTGCAGGAAGGCTCGGATGTCGAGCTGGATCTGCGGCTCGAGGCCGTACACGAAGGAATTCTGGTATCAGGAACCGCGCTCGTTGAAGTAACTGGCGAATGCGGACGATGCCTGGATCCCCTTGCGTATGACCAAGAGGTCGATGTGCAAGAACTTTTCTTCTATGAGGACGCTGTGTTSTCGGACGAAGAAGACGAAGAAGAGCAACGTCGAGTCGAGCACGATCTAATCGATCTTGAGCCGGTGTTGCGGGACGCAGTTGTCACCATACTGCCGTTCCAGCCGGTGTGCCGGGAAGACTGCCAGGGCCTTTGCTCCGAATGCGGAGTTCGCCTGGAAGACGAGCCGGGGCATCACCACGAGGTCGTAGATCCTCGCTGGGCCGCCCTGG
This sequence comes from Arthrobacter sp. 10T413_2, assembly GCF_056394205.1. Taxonomy (NCBI): domain Bacteria; kingdom Bacillati; phylum Actinomycetota; class Actinomycetes; order Micrococcales; family Micrococcaceae; genus Arthrobacter; species Arthrobacter sp. 10T413_2. The sequence goes on from NZ_JBFTHK010000153.1 coordinate 9,531, forward strand.
CTGACTTGGCTAAGCCTGACCGGCAAAACTGATTTGTAAGTGTTGGACTAGAGAGAAATGAGTTAGCCGTGGCTGTCCCGAAGCGGAAAATGTCTCGCTCGAATACCCGCGCCCGCCGCTCCCAGTGGAAGGCAACTGCCCCCCACCTGGTGAAGACCGTAGAGAACGGCCAGGTTGTTTACAGCCTGCCGCACCAGGCAAAGGTCGTTACCGACTCGGCTGGCACCGCGCTGTTCCTTGAGTACAAGGGCCGCAAGGTCGCAGACGTCTAATMCGCCAACAGGCTGAAAAAGATGTCTTCAACTGAAGAGCTTCTGAAGCGTCTCGGTGTCACTATTGACGCCGGGACGCTTCGTCTTGCGCTCACACACCGTTCCTATGCCTACGAAAACGGCGGCATCCCCACCAACGAACGGCTCGAATTCCTCGGCGACTCCATCCTGGGGTTCTCCGTCACTGACGCGCTGTACCGTGACAACCCCACGCTGCCCGAAGGCGACCTGGCCAAGCGCCGTTCCGCCGTCGTCAGCACKCGGGCGCTGGCTGGCATTGGCCGCAGCATCGGACTGGGCGAGTACATCTACCTCGGACAGGGCGAGAAGCTCACCGAGGGCAAGAACAAKGCCTCGATCCTGGCGGACACCATGSAGGCACTGATCGGCGCCACCTACCTCTCCAACGACATCGAGACGGCCAGGCAGCTGGTCATGCGGCTGATCGGCCCGCTGCTGAAGGACGCCGCGGCCCTTGGCGCCGGAACCGACTGGAAGACGAGCATCCAGGAGCTGGCGGCCAGCCGGCAGCTCGGGACCATCAACTATGCGGTTGACGGCTCCGGACCGGACCACGCCAGGACGTTCGAGGCCGTGCTGAGGATCGGCGGCACGGACTACGGCACCGGGACCGGGAACTCCAAGAAGGAAGCCGAGCAGGAAGCTGCGGCCGACGCTTGGCGCCGGCTGACCACCCCTGCTGCCGACACCCAGGCTTCCGACACCCAAACCG
>NZ_JBFTHK010000154.1:0-10533 GCF_056394205.1 Arthrobacter sp. 10T413_2
CAGGGCCGCGTCATCATCGCCGAAGACCACCACCCCGAGGGAGGCCTGGGATCAGCGGTCAAAGACGCCCTGCTCACGGCACCGCCGAGTGACCTGTCCATCACGCACCTGGCCGTGCACGGCATGCCCGGGTCCGGAACCGGGCAGGAACTCCTCGCCTGGGCAGGCATCGACGCCGAACATATCGCCGAGGCCGCCCGGCACCTGGTCGGGCCAAACCCGCACCGGTCTTGAAGGCGCGGCTCTCCGGGACCAACACAACCCCGACAGGCCTCTCCCCCCGACGTTGTCACCGGGGCCGGGCCCCTGCGCGATGACGGTCCGGCCACCCGCCTGAGGCAGATCCTCCTCAGAGAATCGGCTGCGCAACCGTTTCAATGCCTCAGCGCGGCGTCTGCCGCGCTCTGCCCGCTTCGATCCCCGCAACTGGGCAGCCCAGCTGTCCCGCTGCAGGTCCGAGCTGTGGGGCCGGCAGGTCATCCGCGACGTGAGAGATGGCGCCATTCGTCCCCCTGACGGTTCGGCTGCCTCGGTACTGGCCAGCCACCGCGATCGGCAGGAAACCCTTCTGGACCAGAAGACCGCCGCCATCGAACTCATCAACATCCTTCGCCCCACCGTCGCTGCGGGCCGGTTCATCGTCTTCGCTGCGCACGCCGCGGAACAGCACCCGGACAGCCCGGATGTACCAAGCCAAGGCCAGGACGCTGATCTCGAGGCATTTGCCCAGGAGGTACGCCGGCACTACCCGTTTTCCCTGCGGTAGCCGATCCCGTACGGGAAGAGTTTCCCTAGCTGCGTTTACTGAGAGAGCATCTGCCCCGGTAGGGTGGCGGATTCCCATGACCCCCGGCCGTTGTAGAGGAACCTGCTGGTTCTTGTAGCAGAAGCGGAGCATACTCGAAGGACAGCCACACGCGCTGCTMCGCCGTCCTCCGGTGCCCMTGTCACGGGTCGTTGTCAGGGCCMAAATGAGGAATCTGCCCAGCCATGGCCGACGATACACACCCGCTCTCCCCGGATCTCCTCGTTGACCACTTGCAGGATCTTGTCCTGAAAACCGAGTGCGTGAAGGAGATGCTGGACGAACTTGCTGAGTTCTCTGCCGACACCTTGGCCGACCCCGCCATCGCCTTCTGCAGCATCACGCTGATTCAGCGAAAGAAACCGGTGACGGTGGCCAACAGTGACGACAGCGCGGTCCGACTGGATGAAACCCAGTACAGTACCGGCGACGGGCCATGCCTCTCGGCGATCCGCCAGCAGGTCGTCGTGCACGCACCCGATTTGGCTAATGAGGACCGCTGGCCCGCCTTCACTGCGGCCGCGCTGGAAGCGGGAGTAGGATCCAGCCTGTCCGTACCGCTGGTCCTTGAGGGCGAAGCGGAAGCAGGCCTGAACCTGTACTCCACCCGGTCCCATGGCTTCACCAGTGAGGACATCAGCATGGTTGAAACATATTCCTACCATGCGTCCAAGGCACTTCGACTGGCCGTGCGGATCAGCCAGCTGGCCGAGACGAAAGCCCACCTCATCGCTGCTATGGAATCCCGGACCACCATCGACCTGGCGACCGGTGCCATCATGGCGCAGAACCGCTGCAGCCAGGACACGGCCATCAAGATCCTGAAAATCGCCTCCAGCACCCGGAACGTCAAACTCCGGGACATCGCCGCCTCCGTCATCGCCTCGATATCACACGACCCGCGAGTCCGGACCCACTTCGACGCGTAAGGACGTTTTCAAACCGCCCGAAGAACATCGGTGCAGATGGCGCACGCCGAACGGCGACGACGGCCTGCGCCAGGGGAATCAGCGCCGGGTATTCCCGCCGGGTGTGAAGCACGGACGATCCTGATGACCTGCGCCGCCGCTGCCACGGCGAAGGCGAAGACGAAGGCGACGTGGTCGAGCACGACCACGTCCAGATGGGAGACCCGAAGAGCCTCGCGCTGAAGCTCCGCATAAGCGGTCCCGGTCCCCGGCCCCCGGGATCCGTCGTGAAGGCCGCCGCGTTCGGCCGTGAATTCCTCGCATGTCCGGCCGGTCACGCCTGCCTCGGCGGGGAGCCGTTCGGCCAGGGCCGCTTYGAGGACGTCGTGAGCGGGCGAGGTGTAGGGCTGGGTGTTCAGGATGACGATGTCCCGTCCGGCTTCAACAGCACGGCGGACGCGGACATCACCCGGTTGAAACATACGCTCTGGTCGCCACGGCGGTGGCGTGGTCGAGGCGCCTCGTCAGTAGTGGCAAGGACCGACGAGGCAGGCCGCCGTTTCATCCCGGAGTGGATCTTTCACAATGTCACCGGGTGGAACGGCGGACTGCAATGTGATCCAGGCGTTCGCCCGTCAGCGCTATGGGCATCTGGACAGACTGGCGGCGGCGTCGTAAATTCGGAGCATCCGGGAACCCGTCAGGGCCGGATCCTCTGCCACCGGGTGCACGGCCGGGCAGAGGGCCACTGCAGCAGTACGGTGGCACCATGGATGCACCTGCGGATCAGGAGCCCGCAATGACCATCTCGCACATCCATCAGTTCCTTCGGGAAGCTACCGTGCCCGATGAGACAGAAAGCCCCCTGGGCCCGGACTGCCTCTACGGGCTGTACACGAGCTGGTGCMTGCTGCACAGCATCAAACCATTGGAAGATCTGGAGTTCCGCGCCGCCATCCGGCGCCACGGAATAGTCCCGGGGAGGAGCCGACGACGCATGGCCGGACGCGCCGCTACCGATTACATCCTGGCCAGCTACCCGGGCACCGCCTGACAAACGGACCATMGCACCGGGCAGCACCGCTCGAAACAACAACTTGCTGAATGTCCCGTCCATGCCTGCGACCGGGCCCGACCGGTCGTTTCAGGGCAGCCAACGTCGACACGTCTGCCCTCAGAACGGGCGGGGTCCTGTCTCCCGGGCGGCCTGGCAGCGCTAGACTTATGCTGGTTCTCCAGTTCCCCCAGCTTGGAGAACCAGGAGCCTCCGCGCTTGAGTCCTGGACTCGCGCGGAGGACTCTCTACCGGGCCCGACGTCCAATGAATGCGGATCAGACTCGGCCTCGCTCATGCCATCCGGCACGCAYGGTCTGAAGCTGGCGGCCCTGACGCGGACGCCCCTCGCGACGGAAGCGCCGGACACGGGGCCAGCGGCCTGAAACCGACCCCAGCGGCACCCCTGACGGCTGCCCCTTTGGGCCTGGCTCGAGCCCAGCAGCAGCGGCTCCGGATACTGGTTCCATCGACCGGACCCGCCCGCGGACGCGGCGCGGCAAATCGGGTGTGCCACTCCCCCGCATCCGGCACGGCGCCATGCCACCGGCGTACCCCGGCCGGCGCGTCAAAACCGTCGCCCGCACGTACGCGCTCCCGCGCAAGGCGGCCCGGGCGAGTTCCAACGCCACACCCGGGCCGGCCACCACGCGCCACCCGTCTACTGAAGCAGACCGCCGCGGCACGACCATTGTGACCCCGGCGCCGGCACGTCAGCAAGGGCGCCGCGAAGCCATGCCCCGCCGGAGAATCCCTGCCATTGCCAGGGGCGCGGATGGTGGAAATTTCCCGGCTCCTCTGGCCGAAGCGCGTGCCCTCGAATATACTAAGCATGCTGATGATCAATTCCGCTCTGAACAGTTGTGGACCGAGTCGAAGGAGACAGCATGAGCACCCGCATTGAAAAGCGCATCCTGGTCAACGTTCCGGTGAGTGTGGCGTACAACCAGTGGACGCAGTTCGAGGACTTCCCGCACTTCATGGGCGGGGTGAAKAGCGTCAAGCAGCTGAGCGATGACCGGTTGGAGTGGGTCGCGGAAATCGCCGGGGTGCGCAGGCAGTGGCGGGCCAGAATCCTGGAGCAGGTACCGGACCGCAAAGTCGCATGGGCTGCCACCGAGGGCGCAACCAATGCAGGCGCGGTGACATTTGAGGACCTTGGCGGCGGGCAGACGTCCGTAAAGTTGTTCCTCGATTATGAGCCCGAAGGCATCGTGGAGAAGGTAGCGGACAGGCTGAGCATCGTGGCGAAACAGGCCGGGGATGATCTTAACCGGTTCAAGGCCTTCATAGAGGACAAGGGGTACGCGACCGGGGCCTGGCGGGGAACCGTCAGCGAGGGCGCCCCGGCCGGCACGCCGGGCATAGACGCGGCTGCGCGGTCACGGGGAGACAGCGGAAAGGCTGGCGTTTCGGGCAAAGTGGTTGCCGGAGTCGGACTGGCCGCCGCTGCCGCCGCAGGTGTTGCGGCAGCGGCCGGGCACAAAGAACCCRCCGGCGACCCGGCCCCCGGGCACAGAAAAGACGCCCCGCCGGCGACCGTGCCACCCACAGGGACCGCGGGCAGCGTATTCCCCGGCGAGGAAACCGTCCAGGGCACGAGCCGGTCGGATGACACGGTCATTGACCGGCCCGCCGAGAAACCTTTTGATCAGACCAACGGCCTCGTCGATACCGAAGGCGATGGGGACGGAACCGCCGCGAGTGACACCCTGAGTGAAGCCGAGCGGGAAAGAGCAACAGGAGGCGGACAAGGCCCCGTCCCGCCGGCCGGAGGCAGCCTGGGGCAGCACTGACGACCCCGCCACGGGTCGGCCGCCCTCCCTCTGGTTTCCCGCCACGCTCATTCCGGGACCCGCGGGGAGCAAGCCTCAGCGGCTGTAACGTCGCCCAGCTGGCAAGGCAGAAGACTTCCGTATCCGGGTCGCGGGTTCGATCCCCCCGGTGCACCCGGGCAGCCTTTCCGGACCACGGCCCGGGATACAGCCGGGCCGTCCTCATCCGCCCAGGGCCGTCCATTCCTCTGTCTCCGGAGCAACGACAGTGGCCTGCACTCCGGCTCGCAAGGTTGGAGAACGCCGCGGCCGCGGCTTCCGCCAAAGCAAAAAGTCCCCGGCTCCCTCGCCGACACTTCGGACGACGGTCAATGCGAGAGAGTCTTGAGTGGTTCGCCACTTGCGGCTGTGATGGAGTGGCCRTGGCTTTGGCGTGAGTGTCAACGCTGACGACAAACCGACGGAAGTGCGCCACGATAGACCCAGCGGCCGTTGCTTCCTCCTCCTCGTTTCGCGGACAGTCAGGCCGGGTTCGGTCAGTCCGAGTCCGCTATAGGTCACGTCGGAACAGCATCGTCCCAGCCCCGCCGCACGGGGTGGACCTTCCGGGTCAAGTTACCGMGGCGGCGCGGGCAAGTACGGTCGTTGCCCGCCGACGGACGAAGCCGAAAGGCGGTTGGGCCCGACATGACTGAAAGGAACCCCATGAGCCCCGACTCGCATAACGCGGATAAACCCGACACCGGGATACGCAACGGTGACCCCGTTGAACAGGATCCGAGCGCCAAGGACCCGGCGGCGGATGAGAAGGTGCAACTCCAGCTGGCGATTTTCGAAGTMACGCAGGACGCCCGGGGCAAGAGCCTGGGCGAGATCCGGCAGATGCTCCTGGCTGCGTTCTCGCGCCGTGGAGTGGAGCCCCCGACCGGCATCTGGCTGGACTCGGTCGCTTCGGCGGCCTTCTACGGTGAGCCCTACATCGTTGATCTCCCCGCGGCGCTGGCAGCGGACGGCGTAGTGCCCGCCCCGAATGAGAAAGTTCGCAGCAGGCTTGCCTCACGTCGGCGGCTCAGACAGCAGCGGCTTCCGGCCGGGATCTTCCCCTCCCCTGYGGAATGGGACGTGACGGACAACGAAGTCACAGGAAGCAGCCCCGACCGGGCCGAACGCGGGTTTCCCGGGGCCGGAGCCTGGCGGGAAGGCGGACCGGCGGCACTGGMCGCGGCCGTGCTGATTGCGGCCGCCGTAGTTGCCGTGCGCTCCGTGAGCGCGGTTCGCCGGCAGCATGCAGGCAGTCGGTCGGGCCGCCGCAGGTGACCGGGCGGCAACGACGCGGGCCCGACGAGAGCACCGAACAAGAGGAAAGAACAAGCTCTTCAAGCACGTATGACTGGGCATAGAGCGCGTCCCACGACGTCGAGAGTGGCCGGCGGGCGCGCTTTCAGCGCCAGGGCGTGCCCGGCGGCACAGGATGAYCAACCGGGACGGTGGCTCCAATGGATTTCAGGAAGTCCTGGTCTCGTGGGGAGAGGAGGAACTGACCGTGCCTATCAAGCTGGTCCGGACGGTCCTGCTCATCACTTKCTCGAAGGAGGGTCTCGGTTACGCTGCGGGAACGGATTACGCCACCGGGAGCCCGCAGCCACTCTTGTGTTTTGGGGTCCAGCTTGTTCCACAGATACCGTTCCGATAGGCCAGGTCCGGCGCTGTGGAAATCGTTCATTATCGAGGAGTGACTTACGTGAAGGCTGCATTGGCAACTCTGAACTCCTTGGAGTTCCCCAAGCTTCGTGAGCAACGAGCGCCCGTCCGACGCAGGTGCGAAGGCCTATGCTTTTCTTATGGCACAAAGAGTAGTAACCCTTTTGGAAGATGACCTCGACGGCTCCAAGGCAAGTGAAACAATTTTGTTTTCCCTTGACGGCGTCGAATATGCAATTGATCTCAATGATGCTCATGCACGCGAACTACGTGAAGTATTCAGCCCCTACACCAAAGCGGCGCGGAAGACCGGCGGGCGGGCTCGGACGGCTCGACGGACTTCCACGACTGCCCGCGAAGTCCGGCTGTGGGCAGTCGGCCAAGGCCTGCCAGTCAATACCCGCGGCCGTATCCAGGCGGACATCMTGGAAAAGTACGAAGCCGCACACTAGGGGCAATAACACCAAGTTTAGGATTTCGGCCGCCTCACATCGGCTGGGTCAAGCGCAGAATTCCATATGAGCATCACTTAGGATAAACAACCGAGGCAAKAACTTATTCAAGTTCTTGCCTCGGTTTGTAAATACCGGACCGCAGTTATTGCTTCTGCGCAGGGCTGTCTGTCTTGAGGTACTGATAGAGCGTTTCGCGGCTGATGCCGAATTCACGAGCCAGGCCTGTCTTCTGCTCCCCCGCGACGGCCCGCCGACGCAGCTCTCCTGCCTTCTCAGGCGAGAGTGCTTTCCGGCGTCCGCGGTAGACTCCACGKGCCTTGRCCAAGGTGATCCCCTCCCGCTGGCGTTCACCGATCAGGGACCGCTCGAACTCGGCRAACGCCCCCATGACCKAAAGCATCAGGTTCGCCAACGGGGAATCGTCCCCGGTGAAGACCAACTGTTCCTTGAGGAACTCAATCCGGACACCCTTTGTCGTGAGTCTCTTCACCAGGGAACGCAGGTCGTCCAAGTTCCGTKCAAGCCGATCCATACTGTGCACGACCAAGGTGTCCCCGTCTCGGATGAAGCGCAGAAGCTCCTCGAGCTGKGGGCGTCCGATGTCCTTACCCGAGGCTTTCTCCGTGAAAACCCGGTCCAGTTGGATTCCTTCGAGCTGGCGCTKAATGTTCTGGTCCAGGCTGCTGACTCTGATGTATCCGATGCGTTGCCCGGCCATGATGACTTCCTAGCTAAGAGTGTCAGATTGAACTCTAACCCCAGGTTTTCGTGGCGGRTMCGTCGGGATGGCGTGTTAATCAGGGAAAGGGTGCTCTGAACTGGGAAAATAGTGGTTGTCGAGACCGTTATTTGCCGAGGGAGGGAGCACCCTTTCGATGCAGAAGTCTACCGCTGTTTTTCCGTCCCTGCCGGTCAGTTTCACCGGCCAGTCGCTGATCTCCCACGCCGGAGTTTCGGTCCTCACCGGCTTCATGGACGCGCTGGGTTTCGGCAGGCTGTGTGAGGACAGGCTGGGCCAGTTTGTTCCCTCTGGCGCGAAACACCGGCCGGGCCGGCTGGTTGGTTCTTTGGCCACCATGCTCGCCGCCGGAGGCGAACACGCCTCGGATCTGGACATCCTGCGGTCCTCACCGGGGGTCTTCGGTCAGCTGCCCTCAAATGCGACTGTGTCCCGGTTCTTCGAACGCACCGTCACGAACCCGGAGCTGTTCAGCTACGGATTCGAGACCCTCACCCKACTGCTKCGCACCAGGGCCTGGGACGCTGCCGGGGACCGGAACCCGGCACTGGCCGCGACGGCCGCGGACCCGCTCATCATCGACCTCGACGCGACGCTCGTGACCTCGCACTCGGATAAGGAAAACGTCGCCGGAACCTACAAGGGCGGCTACGGGTTCGCCCCGTTCATCGCCAGCGTCGATTACGGCGGCGGCAACGGTTCCGGGGAAATCCTCGCCACGGTACTGCGGCCCGGCAACGCCGGAGCGAACAGCGCCGAAGACCACATCCGGGTCTTCCACACCGCCGCGGCCCAACTGCCCGAMGTGCTCTACAACGAGGCCGGGGCCCTGGCCGGGGAGAAGGTCCTRGTCCGCACCGACAGTGCCGGGGCCTCACGGAAGTTCCTCTGGCACCTGCACGGCCTCGGCGTGCAGTTCTCCACCAGCTACACCCTGCCGTTCGGCAAGGCCCACATGATCGACTGGAGCACCGACAAAGAGCACTGGCAGCCGGCCCTGGACCAGTCCGGAAACGACCGGAACGATGCGTGGGTCATCAACGCCACCGACATCATCCCGCTCACCGATTACCCGCCGGGCACGAACCTGTTCCTCCGCGCCGAGCCGCTCCACCCCGGCGCGCAACCGACCCTGCTCGATGCCGACGGGCACCGGATCACCGCGTTCCTGACCAACGCCCCGCGCTGGCACGGACCATTCCTGGACGCCCGGCACCGCGCCCGGGGCCGGTGCGAGAACCGGATCAAAACCCTGAAAAACACCGGCCTGGGCAAGCTGCCGTTCTTCGACTTCGCCGCGAACCAGGCCTGGGCAAACATCGCAGCCCTCGCCTTCAACATGGTCTCCTGGCTCCAGCTCSCCGCCCTCCCGGACGGCCACCACGCCAAGGCCTGGGACATCAAACGCTGGCGCTACCGGCTCTTCGCGACCGCCGGGAAAATCATCACCCGCGCCCGCCGCACCCAACTCCTGCTGCCGGAATTAGCCCCGGAAAAGGATCTCCTGAAACTTCTCCTGGAGAACAACGCCCGGCTCAACAAAGGGCTCGTTCCTTCTACCGGCTGATCCTGGAACCAACAGKCCACACCAGACTGCCCGAAAACAGAAAACAACCACCGATCAACCCGCCGGCACGAACCAGCGACCATTCCCGACCGTCATGAAAAATCGAGGCTAAGACCCACTATCTCGACTGTCAATGAATTAGAAACTTGACCCTAACCTGACATGGTGGTCAGACGCTGCCCTGACGTCCGTTTGACGTATACCCCAAACGGACGCAGGAGTTCCCCACCGTGTTGACCGACGGTTGATATCAAACTCACGTTCTTGCTGTCAGGGCCAGTTTCCACCCCCTCGGCATGGTCTTTCGAAGGGGCTGAACGGATTGCCCATCGTCCTGCACTTAAAGCCAGTTGCCAAGTTCTTGAGCAGATGCTGGAGACAGGCCGGCACCCTTCTGGCGCCGGCTCGCCGGCTACTTCACCTCACGTGCCGTGGAACTGCAGACCCGCAACGGTGCCATCGCCCAAAARGGCTGGGGCACGGCCGAATGAACCAAGCAGGGCGCCATGTACGCCTACTCTCAGGCCGCTCTCCGGCTTGCCGAGTGGCTTCCTGCGGGGAGTGCCGCTCATCCCCCAGGGTGAAAGCAAATACCACGGGGAGCGGTTCACCCGTCTTCTGGTCGAAGGCGAAACGGACGTCAACACGATCATCGGCGAAACCTTCAATGAGGGTGCCCAGTGAGCGCCCAGGGTCGCGTCAGCGGCGGCCGCTCCGCCGGCGGCCAGTACACCTCCACGACCCGTCGCGCCCCTCTCCCCCGCTGCGGCACGGCGCCAGGCCATCGACGCACTTCGCCGCAAGCAGCTGGGCTGGAAGGAACAGCAGGGCCTTCTGGACGCCCAGCGGCACGAGGTCCGACAAGCAGGTCCGACAAGCAGCCACCGCTTGCGCAGCCATCGAGATGCTCGACGTCCTCCCCCAGGCGGCGACGTTCACCTACCGGAGGGACCGCGAGGACATCGTCTTCGCCGGCGCCTTGGAAGCCACAGCTGACACTATCGTCGATGAGAACGACCTGAATCACCGGGACGGCCGCTGGGACAAAGCCAGCACCTTCCAKGCCGCCGTCCGCCGCTCGAGGTGGGCCTGTCCAACGCAGATGTCGTTTTCCATGGTTGGATCGACATCGACGTCACCGACGCCATCAGCAAGGTAGCAGCACGACTGGGTTAAAACTCCCGACACTCCCGCGCCGGACTTCACTGCACAGGGCCCGGTTACCATAGGGCACGTGGTCACTCGCGGGAGCACTGCCTGAAAGACCGGCGGGAGCACCCGTTGACCCGCACGCGGGTCGATACACCGGTCKAACTATTGCCGTTCATGCCATAAGGTCTGCCATAAGTCACGTTGGATGGACACCCGGACGATAAGTAGCACTTAAAGCCACAGCTTCAACGGGAGTAACTGCCCTCGACTGAGCATGATCTCCGGCTGGATTTACTCTTGCCTCTCACGTCCTCCGCCCCGTAGTCAGCACAGTGGTATCTMTAGCTGCTCGCATGGTGGAACGACCCGCACAATCT
>NZ_JBFTHK010000155.1:0-10481 GCF_056394205.1 Arthrobacter sp. 10T413_2
GCCCACATCCACGTCTCACTATGTGGGACAAATCGGGCMGTCCAGTGGATGGACATTACACTAGATAGGTCTGTTTCCAAACCAGTTATCGAGATTGCGGACTTTCCTATGAACCTTTTCCGGACCAAATCCATCKAGCAGTCCATGTCCGACRCCGATGAACCCGGACGCAAGTTGAAGCGCTCGCTCAGCACGTGGGACCTCATGATCATGGGGGTCGCGGTCGCCGTCGGCGCCGGGATCTTCTCGGTCGGCGCCAAGGCCGCCGCGAATTTCGCCGGCCCGGCCGTGACCATTTCCTTCGCGATCGCCGCCGTCACGTGCGCGCTCGCCATCATGTGCTACGCCGAGTTTGCCACGGCCATCCCGGTGGCAGGCTCCGCGTACGTCTTCACCTACGCGACCATGGGGGAAATCCTCGCGTGGATTATTGGCTGGAACCTGATCCTGGAACTCTTTACAGCCGGTGCCGTGATCGCGAAGTACTGGGGCATTTACCTCAGCAAGGTCTTTGCGCTCATGGGAGTCGAYGTTCCGCCGTCGATCTCCCTGGGCGGCGTTGACCTCTACTGGGGTGCCTTCCTGATCGTTGCCATCTTCACGGTGCTGCTGGTCCTCGGGACCAAGCTCTCCGCCCGGGTCGGCAACATCTTCACGCTCATCAAGATCGCGGTGGTGCTGTTCGTGATCGTAGTGGGCTTCACGTACGTGAAGTTCGAGAACTACACCCCGTTCGTGCCGGCCTCCGAGCCGACCGGCGGCACCGGAACCGCCGACGTCCTCAAGCAGTCCTTCTTCGGCTTCCTCACCGGCGCGGCCCCGGCCCAGTACGGCACGCTCGGCATCTTCGCCGGCGCCGCCCTGGTCTTCTTCGCGTTCATCGGCTTCGACGTCGTCGCCACCTCCGCCGAAGAGGTCAAGAACCCGCAGAAGACGCTGCCGCGCGGCATCTTCGGCGGCCTTGCGATYGTCACCGTGCTCTACATCCTGGTGTCCCTGGCCCTGACCGGCATGGTGTCCTACACCAAGCTGGCCGAGGCCAAGAACCCGACCCTTACCACCGCTTTCGAGGCCGTCGGCAACACCGACGCCGCCAAGGTCATCGCCTTCGGCTCCCTCGTGGGCCTCACCACCGTCATCATGGTGCTCCTCATGGGCCTGTCGCGCGTGGTCCTTGCCATGAGCCGCGACGGCCTGCTGCCGCGCTCCCTGTCCAAAACCAGCACCATTCGCGCGACGCCGGCCCGCCTCCAGATCATCTGCGGCGCCGCCGTGGCTGTCGTCGCCGGCTTGACCAACGTGGACCTGCTCGAGGAAATGATCAACATCGGCACGCTCTCCGCCTTCGTGATGGTGAGCCTRGGCATCCTGGTCCTGCGCAAGAAGCGCCCGGACCTCAAGCCGAGCTTCCGCGTCCCGTTCGGCAAGGTGCTCCCGGTTGTCTCGGCCGTGCTGTGCCTCTACCTCATGACGAACCTCGCTGTGGAAACCTGGATCTTCTTCGCGATCTGGCTCGTGATTGGCGTCGCGATCTATTTCGCCTACGGCCAGCGCCACTCCCGCCTGAACGAAAAGTTCGCGGCGGCCCGGGCCTCCGTGAATGGCCCCGCCAAGGACGACGCTCTCACCGCCGACCCGGCAAAGGAAGAGGACGCGCTCACCCGGTCCTGACAGCAAATGACCGGTCCAGACAAATCGAAGTCGCCGGAGACCTGCGAATTCGCCGACAACTTCCGGCGAATTGGCAAGGCTCCGGCGACTTCGGCGTTGGACCGTCCGGTTCGGGAGCCTGCAGCCGGCGGGCGCGGAGGACCCCGGCTCCCTAAGATGGAGACATGGGCCGCCCAGCAAGACCGGAACGCAAATCAGAGCTGTTGTCGGCAATTCTCGACTACCTCATGGACAAGACGCTGGCGGAGCTGACGTTTCGAAGCCTCGCCGACGGGCTGGGTGTCAGCAGCTACGTGCTGGTGTACCACTTCGGTCACCGTGAACAGTTGATCAACGAGATCATCCGCGGCATCGAATCCCGGCTGGACAGCATCCGTGCCGCCGACGTCCGGGACATMGACAGGGATGCCTGGCGGGCCTTCCTTCTGGAGTCCTGGCAGTGGACCATGGCGCAGCGCAACCGGCACCTGGCCCGGCTGGAATTTGAGGCGACGGCGCAGGACGTGGTGGCGGCGGCGCCGCGCGGCACAGCCCAGGAGCATTTCCGCATGCTGCACGAGAAGTCCCGGGACTGGCTCGTCATCCAGGGGATCCGGCCAGCGTTCGCCGACACCGACGCCCGTCTCTTCACCGCCGCGTTCTATGGGCTGCAGTTCGACTTTGTCGTCAACAACCAGCCCGAGGAAGCCACCGAGGCCTTYGAGCTGATGATGCTGGTCTTCTTCAACAACCTCGACMGGCGSCTCGCCACCGACGGCCAGCACATCTKACGCTGAAGGCCAGGGTCCAGGTCAGGGAGCCGCGTAACGGCCGACCCACTCCACCAGGGGACGCAGCTCCTCCCAGCGCCGGGCCACTTCCTCCACCGCCCCGGGACCGGCAAGCCAATCGGGCTGTCCCACGTTCTGGCCGGCCGTGAGGGACTTGTGTTTGAGCAGCCCGGCCCTGGGGTGGTCCTTGTCGAAGCCCCGCGGCACGGTTTTCAGGCTTTCGCCTTCCACGGCGAACCCTGCGGCCTCGACGTGGCGCACGATTTCCTGCAAAGCCTCTCCGCTGGTGGGGTCGTCCACGGCACCGCGAAAGCGTGCCAGCTGGGCCKGGGTGTGGGTGTGGCAGCCGCCGCCGATGAGGAGGCCGTCGGCACTGAGCTGGACGTAGAAACCCACTCCCTCYGCCAGCGCTGCGAAAGCTCCCTGCGCCGTCTTGTAGGGCGACTTGTCCGGCGAGAAGCGGACATCCCGGTTGGGTCGAAAGAGTTTCGCCGGGCCGAACCGGGGTTCCAGCTCGGCGAGCAGCTCGGTCAACGGCCCCTTCACCGCGGCATCGTAGACAGGCTTGTGCTCCAGCCACCAGTCCCGGTTGTTGTTCTGCTCAAGTTCGGAATAGAACCGGAAAGCGTCATCCGGAATGCCTGCAAATGCGGTCATGGCTAAATCCTAGGGATCTGCCGCGACGCGTGGCGAGGGCCGCGAGCACCTATGTGGAAAACGGCAAAACGCCCCGCCACGGATCTCCGGGGGATTTCCGTGGCGGGGCGTTCATCGGCTCAGCCGGTCACAAACGGGCCTTGCTGATTAGACCTTGTTGGCGGCCTCGGCGTCGGACTCAACCTGGCCGGCACCCAGGTTGGCGCGCAGCTTGGCGCCGAACTCGGCGTCGACGTTGGTCCAGTACTGGATGGCGCGTTCCTTGATGTCGGCGTTCTTGACGCCGCTGACGGCACCCGTGACGGTGTCCAGCAGGCGGGCCTTCTCGCCGTCGTTGAACACCTMGCGGTACAGCGTGCCGGCCTGGCCGAAGTCGCTGTCCTCAGCGTGCAGGGTGTGCGCGGAGAGGGTMAGCTCGCCGTCGTTCTCCCAGCCGCCACCTGCAACCGCGGGCTCCACGGCAGCGGGGCCGCCGACGGAGTTCGGTGCGTAGACCGGAACAGACGGGGCGTTGAAGTGGTAACGTCCCGCGCCGTCCTGGCTGTAGTTGTTGACCTGGTTCCTGGGCTGGTTCACCGGGATCTGGGCGTGGTTGGTGCCGACGCGGTAGCGGTGTGCGTCCGCGTAGGAGAAGATGCGGGCCTGCAGCATCTTGTCCGGGGAAGCGGCGATGCCCGGCACGAAGTTCGAGGGCGCAAAGGTGGCCTGCTCGATCTGCGCGAAGTAGTTCTCCGGGTTCTTGTTCAGCTCCATGGTGCCGACCTTGATCAGCGGGTAGTCCGAGTGCGGCCACACCTTGGTGAGGTCGAAGGGGTTGAAGCGGTACGTCTTGGCGTCCTCGTACGGCATGACCTGGACGTGCAGGTCCCAGGAGGGGAAGTTGCCGGCGGCAATGTTCTCCTGGAGGTCGCGGATGTAGAAGTCGCCATCAGCACCGGCCAAGGCCTCGGCCTCGTCGCCGGTCATGGACTTGACGCCCTGGTTGGACTTGAAGTGGTACTTGACCCAGAAGCGCTCGCCCTCGGCGTTGATCCACTGGTAGGTGTGCGAGCCGTAGCCCTGCATTTCACGCCAGGAAGCCGGCAGGCCGCGGTCGCCCATGAGCCACGTGACCTGGTGGGCGGACTCGGGGGAGAGYGTCCAGAAGTCCCACTGCATGTCKGCGTCGCGCAGGTGGGTGCCCGGGAGGCGCTTCTGCGAGTGGATGAAGTCCGGGAACTTGATGCCGTCGCGGATGAAGAACACCGGAGTGTTGTTGCCGACGAGGTCGTAGTTGCCCTCGGTGGTGTAGAACTTCACGGCGAACCCGCGGGGGTCGCGCCAGGTGTCGGGGGAGCCTGCCTCGCCGGCAACGGAGGAGAAACGGATGAGCATGTCCGTCTCGGTGCCGGGCTGGAACAGGGCGGCCTTGGTGTACTTCGAGACGTCCTCGGAGGTCTTGAAGGTACCGAAGGCGCCGCCGCCCTTGGCGTGCACAACACGCTMCGGGACGCGCTCGCGGTTGAACTGCGCGAGCTTCTCGATCAGGTAGTGATCGGTCAGGATGATCGCACCGTCGGCGCCGACGGACTTGGAGTGGGCGTMGGAAGTGACGGGAGCGCCGGACTGTGTCGTGGACACGGCGGGCACAGAGATGTTCTCAGTCATCATTCTCCTTTGGTTGGGTTTGTTAGTTTCGTTCGGAGGGAAGTTGTTGGGTGCGCTGGCAGTCCTGGCAGATGCCCTGGTACAGCACGTCCGCGATCTGGATGGTCATCGGCTTGGCGTTCGCGTCCCAATGCGGGGTGAGGCAGGGCGCGTGGCCCACGGCGCATTCGACGTCCTCCACGCGGCCGCAACTGATGCAGACGGCGTGGTGGTGGTTGTCGCCCACCCTGGTCTCGTACAGCGCGGGGGAGTGCGGGGGTTCGAACCGGCGCAGCATGTGCAGATCGGTGAGGTCGCCCAGGACCACATAGACGGACTGGGCGGTCAGGTCCGGCAGTTCCTGCCGGGCGGCGGCAAGGATCGCCTCCGCCGGCGAATGCGGGTGATGTTCGACGGCGGCCAGCACGGCCAGGCGTTGCTTGGTCACCCGACGGCCGTGGGCACGCAGGGCGGCCGCCCATGCGTCGTGGCTGCCCGAGGAATCCGTCATGGTCCCATTGAAGCACTTATTATGACTGCCTCACAATAAGGTAGTACTAACTACGTCCGTCCTCGTCACAAGCCGCCCGGGACCGCCGCTAGAGTTGCCCGGTGGGGAAATTTCTGGCGGACATGACGCCGTTGCGCGAAAGTCCGGCGTTCCGCCGCCTGTGGCTTGGGTCCTCCGTCTCGGCCCTGGGCAGCCAGCTGACCGTGGTGGCCGTCAGCCTGGAGGTGTACCGGCTGACCCAGGACAGCCTCTATGTGGGCCTGCTAAGCATCTTCGCCCTCGTTCCGCTGGTGTTCGGGGGACTTCTGGGCGGCTCGATCGCCGACGCGCATGACCGCCGCACGGTCGCCCTCCTGGCCTCGTCCGTCCTCTGGCTGACCACCGTCGCCCTGGCCCTGCAGGCGTGGCTGCAGCTGGGCAACGTGTGGCTGCTGTACGCCCTCGTGGCGGTGCAAAGCGGTGCCCAGGCCATCAACCAGCCGGCCCGCAGCGCCATCATCCCGGCCCTGGTCCGCAAGGAGCTGCTGCCGGCCGCCAACGCCCTGAGCATGATGAGCTTCGGCCTGACCATGACCGCCGKCCCGCTCCTGGCCGGCGTGCTCGTGGCCTGGATCGGTTTCGGCTGGACGTACACGATCGACGTCGTCAGCTTCGCCTTTGCGTTCTGGGCGCTCCTGAATCTGCCGCCCATGCCGCCCGGGAAACATGCCAGGCCGGCCGGGCTGCGTTCCGTGGTGGAGGGATTCCGCTTCCTTGGCACCCGGCCCAACCTTCGCATGACGTTCGTGATCGACCTCGTGGCCATGATCTTTGCCCAGCCGCGAGCGCTGCTGCCTGCCATCGGCGCCCTGATGATCGGCGGCGGCGAGGCAACGGTAGGCATCCTGCTGGCCGCCATGGCCGTAGGGGCGTTCCTGGCCGGCCTGTTCTCGGGGCCGCTGGGCCGGGTGCGCCGGCAGGGTGCCGCCGTCGTGTGGTCCGTGATGGGCTGGGGCGCTTCCATTGCGGCGTTCGGCCTGGTGGTTGTCCTCGCGGGGCATACCKGCGACGGCGGCGTGACGGTGTGGCTGCTGCCMGCCGCCTTGTGCTGCGCGCTCGCCGGCATCGCGGATTCCGTCAGCGCCGTCTTCCGCACCACCATCCTGCAGGCCTCCACACCGGACCACCTGCGCGGACGGCTGCAGGGCGTGTTCGTGGTGGTGGTGGCCGGTGGACCCCGGATCGGGGACATGCTGGYCGGCGGCGCGACTAAACTTTGGAACGAGGGATGGGTCCTGCTGCTCGGCGGCGCGCTATGCATTGCCGTGGCCTGGACGGTGGCCCACCTGCAGTCGGGATTCCTGCGCTACGACGCACGGAACCCGGTGCCGTAGCGGTTCGTTTTCCTTGGTAGGTCTGTGAACTGCAGGTCAGTGAAATACGGGTCATCAGGAGGACCAGTGCATCAGCATCAYAACGGACTGAAGACCGCGGCCCTTTTCGGGGTCCTGTGGGCGGTGCTGCTGGGTCTGGGCGCTTTCATCGCGGCCGGGACGCGCAGTGCCGCGCCGATCTGGATCATGGCCCTGGTCGGCGTCGGCACCACGGCTTATGGGTACTGGAACAGCGACAAGCTGGCCATTCGTGCCATGCAGGCGTATCCCGTCACGGAGGCCGAGGCGCCCCAGTTGTACCAGATCGTCCGGGAGCTGTCCGGCCGGGCCAACCAGCCGATGCCGCGCATCTACGTCTCGCCCACCATGGCGCCGAATGCCTTCGCCACCGGMCGGAACCCGCAGAACGCCGCCGTCTGCTGCACCGAGGGCATCATGCGGCTGCTGGACGCCCGCGAACTGCGCGGCGTCMTGGGCCATGAACTGATGCATGTCTACAACCGGGACATCCTGACGGCGTCGGTGGCCGCCGCCGTCGCCGGCGTCATCACGTCGGTGGCGCAGATGATGCTGCTGTTCGGCGGCGGGGATCGCCGMAACGCGAACCCGTTTGCCGCGATCGCCATGGCCTTGCTGGCCCCGTTCGCTGCCTCCCTGATCCAGATGGCCATCTCCCGCACGCGTGAGTACGACGCCGACGAGGACGGATCGTCGCTGACCGGCGATCCGCTGGCGCTCGCCTCCGCCCTGCGCAAGATCGAGCAGGGCGTGCAACTGGCGCCGTTGCCGCAGGACCAGAAGTTGGTCAACGCCTCGCACATGATGATCKCCAACCCGTTCCGCGGCGCAGGCGTGGCCAAGATGTTCTCCACTCACCCGCCGATGGCGGAGCGGATCGAGCGGCTGGAACGGATGGCCGGCCGCCCGCTCAGCTGACGCTAGCTGCGGTCTGGCGACGCGCGAATACGTTCCGCGACACGCAAAAGAGCTGGCGACACCGGAGTTCCGGTGTCGCCAGCTCTTTTGCGCGTCGTGAGGAAAATTGCGCCGGGGAGGGACCGCTAGCTGCGGAAGTTCACAAACTGCAGGTCGGCCTCGTCGAAGCCTTTCAGCAGGTTCATGGTTTCCTGGAGATCGTMGCGGGACTTGGACGTCACCCGGAGCTCGTCGCCCTGGATCTGCGACTTGACGGACTTGGGGGCCTMGTCGCGGATCAGCTTGTTGATCTTCTTGGCGAGGTCCTGGGCAATGCCCTCCTTGATGGAGGCCTCGAGCMGGAATTCCTTGCCGGAGGCGTAGGGCTCGCCCGTGTCGAGGGACTTCAGTGAGATGCCGCGGCGGATGAGCTTTGACTGCAGCACGTCGAGCACTGCCAGCACCCGCTCCTCGGAGTTGGCCTTCATGAGGATCTTCTCGCCGCTGAAATCGACTTCGGCGCCGACGCCCTTGAAGTCGTAGCGCTGGGCAATTTCCTTCTGCGCCTGGTTCAGCGCGTTGGCGACTTCCTGCTTGTCTACCTTGCTGACGACGTCGAACGTGGATTCGCCTGCCATGACTGTCCTCCTGATGGTTGCCGGGTGCCTGGTGAAAGGCCGGGATGTCTGCATTCCAGCCTAATACGGATACCCCCGATCCGGAGGCMCGCCGGCCGGGGCTACGTTTCACAGTCCGCTCATAGCTAACTCCTTGGGGGCACGAAGCCGGGCTGGGCAGAGTTGCAAGGGTTGGAACCGACGCTGAAAGGCAAAGAGCATGCACAACAAAGCCGTCCGCTACGTCACCCGCACCACCGCCGCCGCTGCCAGCACCCTGGCCACGACGGCGACTTCCGTTGCCGCCGCCGCGCTGGCGGCCTCCATTATTCTGAGCCCGGCCGCGGATGCCTCGGCCCGCCTGGACGGCGTCCACGCCGATCTGGCCCGCGCCGTTCAGCTGAACCAGGTCACTGCAGAGCAGGCAGCGCGTTTCGAGGCCCGGCTGGCCGGACGCATTCTCGGAGACGCCTGAATTTCCGGGCTTTTTGGCTCTCCAGGACGCMGATTCGATTCTTCGGCGGAAGTTCTGTAAAGTTGTCTTGCCCGCGGGTTCTGGAAGCGGAACGGACTGGAGACAGACGTTCCGGGACTAGGAATCGCGAGTGATCTTCTTTTGAAGTTCGGCAGATTACCCGAGCGGCCAAAGGGGGCTGACTGTAAATCAGCTGGCAACGCCTACGGGGGTTCGAATCCCTCATCTGCCACCCAAGCAAGGGCTCTACTTCCTAGCAATAGCTAGGAAGTAGAGCCCTTTGTCATTTCCCGGGCATGGTGCGTGGGCGCCTTGTGAGCGCGCCTGCCTGTGAGGCGGGCCGCAAGCCGCCCCATCATGTTTCCTTCGTGAGGATGCGTTACGGCTGCTGGTCGGCGGCCTTGGGTACGTCCTCCAGCACGGATCGGTCAAAGAAACGGACCTCGCCCGTTGCTTGGAAAAACACCGGAACTACAGAAGTGCTCGGGTCTTTTGAAGTTTCGTATATCTCGGGCGCGCTCCCGTGTTTTCGCGCAATGGTTCCAACCAGGTCGGTGCCGCGGACTCTGACGGTTCGATACTTGTAGCTGATGTGAACCCCTCCTAGTGAGTTGAGTCACACGTTACTCCACGACGGCAGGTCAGGGGCCCGTTGTCGGAATTGCGCCCACTCGACGTCGCCCGCCCTTCACCACAAAAACAACTGAATTACCGGGGTCCGGCCTCTGACGTGCGACGCAAAGAACTTTCAAATCCCTCATCTGCCACAATCCCGGTTCTCTCCACCGAGATTCGCGTGCCATTGAGTGGCACGGGCCGGCGTGGCCCTGGTCAGTCCCAACGACAGGCAGAATAGGCAACACGAAGACTGGCTCACCACGAATCAAGCAGGGGACTTCCATTGGGGACAGAGACAACACGGCCAGGCTCCAAAAGGCCTGACGACAACGAAGTACTCCGCCACGGCAGGGACGTCATCTCCGCTAACGCCCAAAAAGCCCAGCAGGACAACTATCTCGCCCAACTCTTGGATCCGCTGCGACACAACCTGCTGTCGCGCACCCGACCCATGCCCTCCGGTAAGTGCTTCCTCCGCCGCACATCAAAGTACAAGTACTGGATGGGCTACCAACTGGATCCGCTGCGGTGGATGGTGCACACGTTCAGCAACTCCCCAAACGCTGACGGCGGCGCCGAGGCACGGCAACTCGTGCAGTTGAACAATTTCGCCGCCTACCGCGCGAGCCTGTACACGAACTGGGACGAGGCGGGCTGGACGTGGAACGGTGCCAGCTGGGAGAACTCCGCCCCGTTGGCCGGGCGCCGGGCCTCGATCCGCAGCGAGTACGCCCGATTCACCTTGCCGTTGGGCAGCCGTGCGGCCCTTCTGCGCTTCCCCGCGCACTCCTCGAACGGGATTGCCGAAGTCCGAATGGTGGATGATCTGGGCACCACCCATACACCGTTTGATCTGCTGTCGGGACGGGCGATGCTGGAGGCCGGGCTGGTCACGCAGAGCGATATCGACGCGGGGAACATCAGATCCAGTGCCTATTACGTAAACCAGCACACGTACGGCGCAAGCTCCGTCACGGACGTGGTCCTGTCCACAAACCTCGATGCCCAGCGGACCTACACCGTAACCATCCTGGGGACTGGTGTACAGAGGGCCGGTTCCATCCCCGTCAATCTGGTTGGCGGTTCGTCGGCCGAGGTGGAATTTTCGGGGTGCCGAGCAACCCGGGCAGCAGTGTCGAAGGAGGCAGGCGGTAGTCCGGCCCAGGGCAACGCATACTTCCGATTGACTGTTACGGAGGGTGGCGCCGGCATCCACAACCAGCGGGTGGATATTACGCATCGTATGAC
>NZ_JBFTHK010000156.1:0-10316 GCF_056394205.1 Arthrobacter sp. 10T413_2
AATCAATCACATCCATCGCGAAGGACTACCCAAGCCTGACCGTGCACTTGGTGGACACCGCCGTCGACGGCMGGTTGACGCCCGAACAGGTGCTTGCCGCCGTGGACACCCCGCCCCGGAAGCTCTCGGTCTTCATGGGTGGGCCGGATCCCATGCTCAGGCAGTTCCGGAGGACCTTCCGTTCTGCAGGAGTCCGCACAGCCAACATMCACCGCGAGTACTTCCAGTGGCGCTGAGTTGTCCGCCCGGACGAATGGGGTTCTCTGCCGATTCAGCCGCCGGCAGGATACTCACCTGATGATGGGGGGCGAAAGGCCTACGGCCTGAATGCCGCGACGCCCCGTGTGCTGACTTTGTCAGATCCGAGCCAGGCCGCGCTTCAGCGTCCGTCAATCGCGCGGTTGGTGCTGCCGACGGGTCACCTCACGCCGTCGCTGCTCAGTATCCGGCGACCGCGTGCGGGACGTAGGGGCTTTCCAGTTCCGCCTTTTCCTCGGTGGTGAGCGTCAGTTCCAGGGAAGCGACGGCGTCGGTAAGATGTGCCGGCTTGCTCGCCCCGACAATCGGCGCGCTGACCACGCTGTTGGAGCGGACCCATGCMAGGGCGACCTGGGMGCGGGGCAGGCCGCGGCGTTCGGCAATGACGCGCACGGCTTCGGCGACCGCACTGTCGCTTTCCTCCGTGGTGTAGAGMGTCTTGCCGAACTCGTCCTTCTCCGAGCGGTTGGTTTTCTCGTCCCAGTCCCGGGTGAGCTTCCCCCGCGCTAGCGGACTCCACGGCAGCACCCCGATCTTCTGGTCCGCGCAGAGGGKGAACATTTCGCGTTCCTCCTCCCGGTAGACCAGGTTGTAGTGGTCCTGCATGGTGACGAAACGGGTCCATCCGTTTAATTGCTGAAGGTAGAGCGCTTTGCTGAACTGCCAGGCGGCCATAGAGGATGCGCCGATATAGCGGACTTTGCCGGCTTTGACGAGGTCGTGAAGGGCTTCCAGAGTCTCCTCGATCGGCGTGGCKGGGTCCCAAAGGTKAATCTGGTACAGGTCCACGTAGTCCGTTGCCAGCCGGGTCAGGCTGGCATCGAGTTCGGCGAAGATGGCCTTGCGGGACAGGCCCCGCCCATTGGGTCCCTGCCGCATCGCGCCATGCACCTTCGTGGCGATGACGGTTTCATCCCGGCGGGTGAAATCGGCCAGGGCCCGGCCTATGATTTCCTCGCTGGAACCGTTGGAGTACACGTTGGCAGTGTCAAAGAAATTGATGCCCGCCTCCACGGCCTGGCGGATCAGCGGCYGGCTCTGGTCCTCCGGCAGCGTCCAGGGATGCGGGCCCCGGCCCGGGTCCCCGTAGGTCATGCATCCCAGTGCCAGCGGGGAGATGTCCATGCCGGTGTTGCCGAGTTTGATGTATTCCATATTCGTCCTCCGTCAAACAGTTCCGGGCCCGGCTGCAGCCCTTGCCCCCACGCTATGTTAAGAACGGCCCCCAGGGGGTGCATGTAAGGGGTCCCGGCCGATCCCACCGTCCCAGCGTCGCAGGCAGATGCCGTCGGGTTTGGAGAACCAGCCCGGTTGGAGCGGACATCAAAGGCCGCCGGCTCAATGCCGAGCCGGCCGGCAGTGTCGTCGTAAGGGACTTGGACGACCCGTGACGGCAGCTTGATTCGGTCCGCTGGCCCGTGCTGTCCGGCTGCGAGGATGGCCTCGGAGACGGCGGGGCACACGCCTGATAAGGTCGATCCGATCCGTGAGAAACGGAAGTCGTTGGCCATTCGGAGCTATCCCCGTTTACGCGGCTCAAATGCGTCGGCCGGTGGCCTACACCTAAGGCACTCCGGCGGAGGCTTCGGCTACCGTCAGCGCGTCGCCGAACGCCGCCACGGCGGACTGGTAGTTCGCCGTGCTGACTTCCGACCTTGCCTGCTCAGCCTTTCGCATCGCTCTGATCATGGCGGCTGTAGCAGGGAATGCAGTATCGGACATCGCCGGAAAGTCGAACTGCAGTTGCGGGTCAACTTCATAGGCCAGCCACCGGCTCTTGAGGCGGTCGTGCTGTGCGGCAGCGGCGCTAAAGGCCCGAGCGTCAACCAATGACAGCCCGGTGAGGCTTCCAGCGGGTAGCCCAGCGGACTCCTCCGCTTTCCGGGCCGCTTCTCGCTGGCGCTGCAGCGCCTGTGCGGCCCCCGGCCCTCCGGCGCCCTTGAGCCGGTGCTTTAAGACCATGTTGTTCTCGTAAACCCGGATTTCCTCTGGCGTCATGCTGTCGAGATCGATTGCGCTTCTATTGACCACATCGGTTGGGCCTCTCCGACTGGCGATACTGCTGACCGGGACTGGGAACAGAAACTTGCCCCCAAGGAAGCCCGCGAGCAAAACACCCAAGACGGCCCAATCCGGTAAGCCTGCTGAGCCCGTCGACCCGGCAACAAAAAAGGCGCTCACGTTGGTTATGGCCTGGCCTGTGGTGAATGTCAGCCGGGTGTTTCCGAGGCGCCTCACCCTGCGGTGCGTGGCGAGCTGCTGGTAGTGAAATKAACGGGCCTTTGCGATCCAATCGCGTGCTCTGTTCACCAGTTGGCGGCTTTCAGTCATGAGCACGAGGATACAGCGGCCATCAGATAAGCCATGGATAGGGACGACCAGCATGATTGAGCGCGGCGCAGTGGGATGCGATTCCGCGCCCGTGGGAGACGCGAGCCCTTGTCCTGTGTGGGGGCCGCGGCTAGTCTGACCTCGACCGTCGGCGTTGCCGCGGGCGCTCCACCGCCGACCAGGAGGATGCCTTGAAGTTTGATCCGAACACCACCGCCGTCGTACTTATCGAGTACCAGRACGACTTCACGTCCGAGGGCGGCGGGCTGCATGACGCTGTCCGACCGGTCATGGAAAAAACKGACATGCTCGCCAATACGGCTCGCGTGGTAGAGACGGCCCGCGCGGCCGGTGTCACGGTAATGCACGCGCCCATCACGTTTGCCGAGGGCTACAACGAGCTCGGCAAGCATCCGTACGGGATCCTCAAGGGGGTCGTGGACGGTGGCGTGTTCGTCAAGGGAACCTGGGGTGCGGCCATCATCGACGAGCTGGCGCCGGCCGAGGGCGACATCGTCATTGAAGGCAAAAGGGGTCTCGACACCTTCGCCAGCACAAACMTGGACTTCATCCTACGCAGCAAAGGCATCACCACCATCGTCCTGGGAGGGTTCCTKACKAACTGTTGCGTCGAATCAACCATGCGCAGTGGCTACKAGAACGGGTACCAGGTCGTGACTCTGAGCGACTGTGTCGCTGCAACATCGGTTGAGGAACACGACAACGCGATCGCGTACGACTACCCGATGTTCTCCACCCCGATGACTGCCGAGGAATTCTCCAGCCGGCTGTCCTAACTTTGCAGAAGAACGAAGGCCGCACCGTCCGGCACGAGGCCATGGTGCGGTCTTTGTTCTGCCTCCGCCCTAGTCGGTGGCTGCGCCCACACCGGCTTGCCTAGAACTCCGTAGTGCCCCGCAGCCGGCGGGGCCGCCCGTCCGGGTCCACGACGAGGCGGCTCATCGGAACTGCCCAGAGACGTTGGAGGGAAGACACCGGCTCTGGGGTGTGGCGGCGCACATGTCCGGCGGGGCKAGGCGAGCGCTGACCGGATTCGTGCCAATGGTCGAGAGCGTCTGCGGTGGTGTTCCAAAGCTTGAGCCCGGCCGCCGGGTCGAGGAGCCGGGGATCGTCCTGGTCCAGGCCCAGGTGTTCCGCCCAGAGTTGGAGCCGGAGCCCGTGGGCCAGCGGCCCGGAAGCGTCGTGGCCCGAGTCTGTGCCGGGAGTTTCCCGGTTGTCAGCAGTGGCGTCGAGTACGGCGCAGGTGAGCTCGCTGTCGTTGGTCCACGATCGGCGGTTGAAGTTGTCTGAGCCGCAGGTCATCCAGGTGTCATCGATGATGCAGACCTTGGCGTGGACGTAGATCGGAGTTCCGGCGCTGTTCTCCAGATCGAACACGCCGACCCTGTCGGGCGCGACCCGGCGCAGCATCCTGATGGCACGCAGTTGCCCGATCCGGATAGCCGGTCCTGCGATAGCACCGTCGGAGTCGGGGTAGCGGGGCACGACGGCGATCACGTTCAATTCGGGGTTCCGTTCGAGGGCCTCCGCAATTCCGGTTGCGACCTCTGTAGACCATAGGTACTGGTCCTCAATGTAGATCAGCGAGCGAGCGCGGGCGAAGGCCTTCGCATAGCCGCGGGCAATGCTGCGTTCCCCCTCGGGTGCGAACGGGAACGGAGGACGTTTCACTCCGTAGGTGCGCAGCAGCTGCACTGAGTGAGGGCCCGCCGGTGGGGGCGGCGGCGCAGCCTCCGGGAGCGGTTTGGGGTGCCGGGGCATAYGGGCCAGGCGTTGCAGCAGCATCCGGTAGGGGGTGCGCCGGTCCAGGGGATGGGGGTCGTTCCACCGTTCAGCAAACACTGCCAGGACATCTGCCACAACGGGGCCACGCAGTTCGAGGGTCGCATCGTGCCACGGGGGGCGTTTCCCGTACCGGGAATCCATGTCGACCGCTTGCGGGTCTCCCGCGTGGCCGGCATCGTCCCGACGGCTGTGGGAAAGGTCGATCCCGCCAACGAACGCGACATCCCGCGACGGATTGTCACGGTGGCGGATGACGAAGAGTTTTTGGTGATGGGAGCCGAACAGGCGTACACGCTGATCCAGCAGCACCTCTCCGCCGGCGTCGTTGATCTGATGACTTAGCAGCTCGTTGGATCGGCTGCTGATCGGGGCCGACACGCGCTCTCCGTGGGATCTCCAGACAAGGCCCCGCACTTCCACTCCTGCGCGGGCCAAGCCCGAGAGCACGTCGCCGATCGACGGTCCGTCGGCCAGCAGCCGCTCGTCGGCGTCGCCGCGCCAGTCGGTAAACCACACGCGGTCTCCCGCCTGCAGAGCCGTCAACTCCTCATGCAGTCGGGCGAAGTAGGTTGCTCCATGAATCAGGGGCCGCACTAGATTGCCCTCCGACCAGGACAGCGATCCGGCACTCCCCGCGTGGACGTCTGTGGCCAGATTCTCCCGCTCGGCGCGACTCAGAAACCACGTACCAGCATTACTGTCCACTCAGTCCTTCTTTCGGGGCCCGTGGCCGCTAGTGTCCGGTCTCAAAAATAGCCTACGACTGTGCTKACCAATGCCACCGACAGGGTGATCAGCGTCCGATTCAAGCCTATGTTTTGTCGGGCCGTGAGTAGGAGGAGCCGGAGGGCGTCCGTTCCAATAGCCCGAAGTCGATCATGTAGCGGCGCAGCATCACGACATCATCGCTATAGCTGAGGAGCCGTTCATTTACCTGCTTTTCCGTCAGGTGTTCGCCCGGCTCGATTGCTTCGCGGGCAATCCAGGCCAGGAKCTCCCGCCGTTCCGCCATGTTGGCTGGATACCTCTCGATTCTGCCCAGGCGCATGAAGCGAGCCACTCCGGCCTGCGGCTGGCGCCGGGGCTGCTGCGTGAGCAGGTCGCGGAAGATCGCCTCAGACGCCTCCAGTTCGTTGGCAGCATTCCGTTCGACGAGCCCTGACTCGAGCAGGGCGGCGATGGCCCGGTTCCGCCGTTGGTCGTTCAGATCAGCAACCACGCCGGCGAGCTTGGCGCCCAGCACGATTTGCGCGTAGGYGGTCCGCGCGTCTTTGTTGGCGAGKGTCGCCACCACTCGCCGCCAGTGCGGTCCGCTCAGCTGCGTCCCTCCGGTCACAGCGTTCTCCTCACTCTGCGTCTGCCCTCGCCTGTGCTGGTCACCGTGTGCTTGGTCAACAGGCAAAAGCGTAGTCCTGCGCGGGTGCGGCGGACAGGGTCTGCGGGCGGCAGGCTGGGCGGCGACCGGCGAAAGTGTCGGGACACGGCAACACCCCCTTCCCTAAGGCCGCCAGATGGTGGCCGGTGTATCGGAAGGGGGTGCTGTCAGGTGCGTACGGATCAGGCGTCGGCGGGATCCTCCACCGGCACGACAGGGGTCTCTGCCGCGGCTTCTGCTGCCTTTTCGGCAGCATCCGCGTCGGCCTCGACGGCGGCCTGCGCCGCTTCGGCTGCGGCTTCCTCTGCAGCTTTCGCGTCAGCGGCCGCCTTTAGGGCTGCCACTTTCGCTGCCGTGGCTTCGCGCTTCTGGGCTTGGGTGGCCTTCTTGGCGACCTTCTTGGCCTCCTGGGCGGCGTGCTTCTGCGCGACATCCGCAACGGCKGCAGCGTTCTTCGCCTCCGCGGCAGCCTTCAGGGACGTGACCTTGGCCTTCACAGCGGCAAGCTTCGCGGCAGCTGCCTGCTTCTTCAACTGCGCCTTGGCTTTCGCCTCAGTGGCCTTTGCGGACGCCTTCACGGAGACCGAATGTGCGGCCTTGGTCGGAGCCGCGTTGGCGACACCGGCACCTGCACCGGTGAGAACGGCGGCGGTCAGGACGACAGCTCCCAGCTTCTTTGCAATCGACATGCGTGATACTCCAATGATGAGTGGCCCGGGCCGTGCGGGCGGGGATCTCGCTCGCCGGTTGCCGTCAGCCTAAAGTGGAAGCAGAGAGCCGTTCAACCGGAAGTGCCGATGCTTGGCAGAACCTTGGCGAATGTTGTGGTTTCAGTCTTTCAGGCCCCGATTTTGTGCCGGATACTCTCGCGATGGACCCCTGCTAGTCTTCAGTCAGCCTGGGCGGTTCGTGTCCAGGACGACGACGTCCAGCGGCATGCGGTTGGCGCGACGGAGGCGTCCGGCCAGCACGTTGCGCACCCCGCGGGTMACCATGGTCGTTTTGGTCAGATCCCGGAACTCGGCGGCGTCCGACGTTACGAGGTCCAGGAGAGGGTGCGCGGCGTCGTCAGGGGTCTGCCCCCAGAGTCCGACGACGACCTGCAGCCCGCCCAGTCGGTGCTCGTACCCTGGCTGGGACGTGACGTGCACCAGCATGTCTGTCATCACCAATCCCGGATTCATGCCATGCACCCGGACGCCGGTGCCCTTGGTCTCCAGCCGCAACGTCTCGGTAAACTGGCGGACCCAACGCTTGCTCGACGCATACGCGTTCTGCAGCGCGACCGGCCCCTGGTCGCCGTGGCCGTAGACGTTGACGAGATCGCCGCGGCCTTGGCCGAGGAACACGGGCAACGCAACCCTCGACCCGTGGAATGTGCCGAGGATATTCGTGCGCACCACCCGGGTGAAGTCATCGACCGGCGTGGACGACGTGGGCCCGTAGACACCGGAGGCTCCGGCGTTGTTGACCCAGATGTCGAGCGTCCCGCGGCCTAAGGCCTCGTCGCGCAGGGCCTCGACGTCGGCCAGCTCACCGGTGTCGCATTGACGTCCGGACGCCGCGATCCCTTCCGTGTGCAGTCGCTCGACGGCGGCCGCGACGTCCACTTCCGACCTGGAGGCCAGCACCACCGTCGCGCCCTGATGCCCCAGCAGCCGGGCCATCGCAAACCCCAGACCGCGTGTCGAGCCAGTCACGACCGCCACGCGTC
This sequence comes from Arthrobacter sp. 10T413_2, assembly GCF_056394205.1. Taxonomy (NCBI): domain Bacteria; kingdom Bacillati; phylum Actinomycetota; class Actinomycetes; order Micrococcales; family Micrococcaceae; genus Arthrobacter; species Arthrobacter sp. 10T413_2. The sequence goes on from NZ_JBFTHK010000156.1 coordinate 7,485, forward strand.
CGCGGAGGACGTCTCGTTGCGAACCCATGCTCTTCTCTTACGCGCAGCGGCCGCAGAGAGCAAGAKCGAGATGCGCAGAGGGCCGGAATGTTGCCGGATYCGCAGGTGGCGCAGCTCAGCCGGAAATGTTCCTTCGGGGCTCAAGGCGTCCCAATGCGGCGTGCTTCCCGCGGATTTGCTCGATTGCCGTCAAAAGGTAGCAGGGGTCGCAGTCGGGCGGGAACGCTCCTATTTATCGTGCTGTCGGCGCACCAATTCAGTTATCCAGATGGGCGCGAACGGAGACGTGCAGTTCGGGGGAGTCGGATAATCCTTGAGCACCCCCAGGCGCTCACCGATGTCGATGGCGCGGGCGCGGTGCTCGGCATGCTCGATCCCGATCTGGGCCAGGCAGTGGTTCATCGCCCACTGCAGGCGGTCCGGGGCGTCCTTCATCTCCGCCTCGATGACGTCGAGCAGTCCTGCGAGGTCGAGGCCCTCGGGCTTCTTCGCCACGCGTTCGCTGGTCAGCGCCCAGCCGGCACTAGCCACTACTGGATCCGGGTCGGCCAACCAGGCCAGGCGCAACTCTTCGGAGTGCGGGGTCTTCTTGACCACGTAGTTCACGTGCCAGTCGTGCACCTTGGGGCTGCGCGCCTGGCGCAACATGAAGTCCAACTCTTGACGTTCGAACGCCTTCGGGCGGCAGATCAGGATCGCCAGAAGTCGCGCAGCGGTGTCATCCGTCTCCCAAAGCTGGCGCGCGAGGTCCTGCTGGGTCTTCAGCCGCTTCGCGAGTGCGCGCAGTTTGCCGAGGTTCACACCGTGATCGTCACCGTGTTTCTCGTTCACCACGCGAGCCCTCGGGTCCTCAAGCTCGGCCAGTTCGGCCATCACGTCGTCCACCGTCGTCTCGGCCACCTCGGCCTCCTGTTCATCAATTGTGAGGTTGAGCCTACTGGGAAAGCGGTCAGCCTGCGCCGTCAGGATCCTACTCGGGGATGCGGTTGTCGAGGGGGCCGGCCAAACCCCGAGGCTCAAAGAATCTGGAAAAGTCACAGACGCCGATTCCGGTTCCATGGTTCAATGACGTGACGACGGGCACGTCAATCCGGAGATCAGCTCGTGTTGAAGGTCGAACGATAGCCCCTGGAAGTGCAGAGAGGAAAGCGCGATGAGCGAAGACCGGGCGGCACCTGAGACGAAAGGTGTCACGTCGGAGTTACTTGCAACGGTTGACCTCGGCCCCGAGATCGAGGGCATGGCCGGTCGCCAGCTTCGAATGCGTATGGTGACCTTCGAGCCAGGGGGAGTCTTCGGCCCGGTGCACGACCATATAGACCGACCAGGCATCGTCTACATCTTGCAAGGAACGATCACCGACCATACGAATGGAGTCACTACGGACTACGGGCCGGGGGTGGGCTGGCCCGAGAACAGGGACACCACTCACTGGCTGGAGAACAGAGGAACGATTCCCGCGTTGGAGATCTCGGTCGACATAGTMAGGCAAGACTAAGGTCAGGCCCAAGATCGGAATCGACCCGCGACTTGTCGTTCAGGCGGACTGGAGCAGGAGGTCTTCCGGCAAGGGGTCGCCGAACGACGCCGGCCAGCCTGGGTCGTCGGTGTTTGCGGCGGGGAATGGGTGTCCGGCCGTGAAGTGATACCAGTCGGGGAAGGGGTCCGGGGGCAGTTCCGGCTCGGGATCGGCGGGCACGCCTCGCTCCGACCATGGGCTTGGGTCTGTGGCTGTCGCCGTGATCGGGATGTTGTGGGGCCAGCGGGGCGGTTCCCAGTMCTGGTGCTCGCTCGGATAATAGCGTTTTGAGGGCGAGGTCCAGCCCGGCGGGCTGGTTGCGCTGGCCCCGACGGGCTGCCAGGCGGAGGCGTGTTTGAGGCGGTGGTGTTTCGGGCAGGGCTGGCCCAGGTTGGCGATGCCGGTGGTGCCGCCGTCGGCCCAGGCCAGGAGGTGGTCCGCCTCGTTGTCCAGGGARTGGTTGTTACAGCCGGGAAACGGGCACCTGCCGTCACGGAGCCGGAGCCAGTGCCGCTGCGCCGCTGTCAGACGGTAGCTGCTCCGCCCGATTTCCAGCGGCGCCCCGTCCCGGGGATCGGTCAGGACCCGGTAGAAAGAACCCGCGCCGCCACTGACGAGGCGCCGGGCCATCGACGGCGGGATCGGACCGTACCCGTMCAGGACGGCCGGTTCSTCCGTGAGGCCCAGCAGCGACAGGACCGGCACGGTGACCAGGACCTGCGCCCGCGGCACCGGAACACCCCCAMCCGTTCCGCAGTGAACCATTCCACCGCCGGCCGTCCCGCCGCCGGCAAGTCCGCCGGCTGTCCCGCCGCCGGCTGTTCCGGCTGTGGTCCCTGGGGTGGGGCCGGTGCCGTTGGTGAGGAGCCAGGTCGCGGTGATGTCGGCGCGGAGCTGGGCCAGGGTCCGGGTYTCGGCCGGGCYCTGCAGGGCGCGGGCGGCGGCGGTGGTCCGTTCCCAGATCCCGGCCGCGGTGTCGGCCGGGAGCCGGGCCGAGAGCCAGGCCATGCCGTCCCGGTCGGGGACGAACTCGACCCGCCGGTCCGCGACGCTCACGGTGTGGCGYTTCTCGATGCTCTTCGGGTGGTGGCGTTCGCGCCAGGTGCGGGCCTTGGCCCGGAACCGGGCCGGCACGAGCTCCCCGGCCGGGCACCMGCGGGCCGGGTTCAGCGCGGCCGGGTCCAGGAAATGCCCCTCCAGCGAGGCCGCCCCGGCAGAATCCAGGCCGCTGGTTTCCTCGACGAGGATCCGGGCGTGCTGCCAGGAAATCGTCCCGGCCCGCAACGCCGCCAGGGATAGCGGGAGTGCCGTTG
>NZ_JBFTHK010000157.1:0-9765 GCF_056394205.1 Arthrobacter sp. 10T413_2
CGCCTGAGCCGGACCCGGCTCCGGAGCAGGATCCCGGGCCGGCCGACCCGGCACCGGCCGATCCCGCACCGGCGAAGGCGGCCCCGGCCAAACGCGGCTCGTCCAAGCCGGCCGCGAACCCGAAGGCTGCTCCCGCCAAGAAGCCACGGTCCAGGAAGGGCCCTGCCTCATGAGGACGCCCGTCTCGACGTACCGGCTCCAGATCCGTCCCGGCTTCACCTTGCAGGACGCCGCGCAGGCCGTTCCGTACCTGAAGTCCCTGGGCGTGGACTGGATTTATCTTTCGCCGATTCTGACGGCGGAAAAAGGTTCGGACCACGGCTAYGACGTCACGGATCCTTCCGCCATCGATCCGGACCGGGGCGGCGCGGCCGGCCTGCTGGCGGTCTCCGCCGCGGCACGGGAAGCCGGCATGGGCGTGCTCGTGGACATCGTGCCCAACCATGTCGGCGTCGCGACCCCGGCCCAGAACCCGTGGTGGTGGTCCCTCCTGAAGGAAGGGCGGCAGTCCCGCTACGCCCAGGCGTTCGACGTCGACTGGGACTTTGGCGGCGGCCGGGTCCGGATCCCCGTGCTCGGGGAGGACTCGGACGTGGACGCGCTGGAGATCCGGGACGGTGAACTGCGCTACTACGACCACCGCTTCCCGCTCGCAGAGGGCACGTATACCGCAGGTGACTCCACGGYCGATGACCCCCGCGAGGTCCACGGCCGGCAGCACTACGAGCTGATCGGCTGGCGCCGGGCGGACAAGGACTTGAACTACCGCAGGTTCTTTGCCGTCAACAGCCTGGCCGGGATCCGGGTGGAGCTCCCTGAGGTCTTCGATGAAGCCCACGCTGAAGTTATGCGCTGGGTCCGGGAGGGACTCGTTGACGGGCTGCGGATCGACCACCCGGATGGCCTCGCCGACCCGGAAGGCTACCTGCGCCGGCTGCGCAAGGCCACAGACGGCAGCTACCTCCTGATCGAGAAAATCCTCGAGCCGGGGGAGGTGCTGCCGGCCGCCTTCGAGTGCGAGGGCACCACCGGCTACGACGCCCTCGCGGACGTGGACCGGGTGTTCATCGACCCCGCCGGCCAGGGGGCGCTCGACKCGCTCGACACCGAACTGCGCGGCGGGCAGGCTGCCGACTACGACGACATGATCCGCGGCACCAAGCGCAGGATCACCGACGGGATCCTGCACTCGGAAATGCTCCGGCTGGCGCGGCTGGTTCCGGCTGCTGCAGGGCTGGCCCAGGACGCCGCGGCGGATGCTCTCTCCGAGATCATCGCGGCGTTCCCCGTCTACCGCAGCTACCTGCCCGAAGGGGCGGACGTGCTCCGGGAGGCCTGCGAGCTGGCTGTCCGGCGCCGCCCGGACCTCGGGGACGCCGTCGGAATCCTCCTTCCGCTGCTGCTGAAGGCCGGCCCTGAACCCGACGCCGAACTCGGCCTCCGCTTCCAGCAGACCTCCGGCATGGTCATGGCCAAGGGCGTGGAAGACACCGCGTTCTTCCGCTACACCCGGCTGGGCACCCTGACCGAAGTGGGCGCCGACCCCACGGAATTCGCCGTTGCCCCGGAGGAGTTCCACACCCGGATGGCCCGCCGCCTGGCCGAGCTCCCGTTGTCCATGACGACGCTCAGCACCCACGACACCAAGCGCAGCGAGGATACCCGCGCCCGGATCTCGGTCCTGGCGGAACTGGCGCCGGAGTGGCAGGCATCCCTCCGCCGGCTACAGAAGCTGGCACCCCTGCCGGACGGGCCCCTGGCCAACCTGCTGTGGCAGGCCGTCGCAGGGGTATGGCCCGCGGACCGCGACCGTTTGCAGTCCTACGCGCAAAAAGCCGCCCGCGAAGCCGGGAACTCGACCAACTGGATCGATCCGGACGAGGCCTTCGAAGCGAAGCTGGCCGCCGTCGTGGACGCCGCGTTCGACACCCCGGAGGTGACGGCTGAGCTGGAATCCCTCGTGGCGCTGCTGGCGCCGTACGGTGCCGTCAACTCGCTGGGCGCCAAACTCGTCCAGCTCACCATGCCCGGGGTGCCGGACGTGTACCAGGGCACCGAGTTCTGGGACMGGTCGCTGACGGATCCGGACAACCGGCGGCCGTTCGACTTCGGTGAGCGCCGGCGCGCCCTCGCCGCGCTCGACGCCGGTGAGCGTCCGGCGTCGTTCATGGACGACGCGGCGAAACTCCTCGTCACCTMGCGGGCCCTGCGCCTGCGCCGGGACCGGCCGGAGCTCTTCACCGGGTACGTGCCRGTCACGGCCACCGGCGCCGCAGCAGCGCACCTGCTCGCCTTTGACCGCGGAACCGCCTCAACCCCGGGTGCCCTCACGCTTGCCACCCGGCTGCCCCGCGGACTCGAGCAGCGCGGCGGATGGCAGGACACGTMCATCCGGTTCGCCGCCGCCATGACCGACGAACTGACMGGCCGCACCTTCGGCCCGGGCCCCGTAGCGGTGGGGGAGATCCTGCGGGACTACCCCCTAGCCCTGCTKGTGCCGGCGGCCTGACGTATTTCCTGCGACGGTATTCCTGAAAACGATCTTCCCGAAAAGCTGATTCCCCGGACAGCGGAACGGAGCATGACGATGACCTTGCCTGCACACGGAAGCGCGCGCTTCGACCTCTGGGCGCCGGAAGCGGGCACGGTGACGCTGCTTGCCGATGGTCGGCAGTACCCCATGACCCGGCGGCCCGTCGGCGGAACTGACAGCGGCGGCGGCACTGCCGGTGACGGGTGGTGGACCGCCCCCGGAGCGCCCGCCTCCGGGGACGTGGACTACGGGTACCTGCTGGACGGGGACTCCATTCCGCTGCCGGACCCGCGCTCCCGCCGCCAGCCTGCGGGCGTGCACGCACTCTCGCGCACCTTCGACGCCGGCCAACACCACTGGGCGGACAGCCAGTGGGCGGGACGGGAGCTCAAGGGCGCCGTCATCTACGAACTCCACGTGGGCACTTTCACCCCGGAAGGAACGCTGGACGCCGCGGCAGGAAAGCTGCCGTACCTGGCGGAGCTGRGCATCGACTTCGTGGAACTCCTGCCGGTCAACGGGTTCAACGGCACCCACAACTGGGGCTACGACGGCGTCCAGTGGTACGCCRTGCACGAAGGCTACGGCGGAMCCGCGGCATACCAGCGCTTCGTGGACGCCGCCCACGCCGCCGGCCTTGGCGTTATCCAGGACGTTGTCTACAACCACCTCGGCCCCAGCGGAAACTACCTCCCGCGGTTCGGGCCCTACCTGAAGTCGGGGGAGGGCAACACGTGGGGCGACTCCGTCAACCTGGACGGCCCGGAGTCCGACGAGGTGCGCCGCTACATCCTGGACAACGCCGCCATGTGGCTGCGCGACTACCATGTGGACGGCCTGCGGCTGGACGCCGTGCACGCCTTCAAGGACGAGCGCGCCGTGCACCTCCTGGAGGACTTCGGCGCGCTCGCCGACGCCGTCTCGGCGGAGACGGGCCGCCCGGCCACCATGATCGCGGAATCGGACCTGAACAACCCGCGCCTTCTCTACCCGCGGGACGTCAACGGCTACGGGCTGGCCGGGCAGTGGAGCGACGACTTCCACCACGCCGTCCACGTCAACGTCAGCGGCGAAACCACCGGCTACTACGAGGACTTCGACTCGCTGGGCGCGCTCGCCAAGGTCCTGGAACGCGGGTTCTTCCACGACGGCAGTTTCTCCAGCTTCCGCGGCCGGCACCACGGACGGCCCATCAACCCGGCCCTGGTCCACCCCGCCGCGCTGGTGGTGTGCAGCCAGAACCACGACCAGATCGGCAACCGGGCCACCGGGGACCGGCTCTCCCAGACCCTGGGCTACGGGCAGCTCGCGCTCGCCGCCGTCGCCACCCTGACGTCGCCGTTCACGCCCATGCTCTTCATGGGCGAGGAATACGGGGCCAGCACCCCCTGGCAGTTCTTCACCTCCCACCCGGAACCGGAACTGGGCAAGGCGACGGCCGAAGGCCGGATCAGGGAGTTCGAGCGCATGGGGTGGGACCCCGCCGTCGTGCCCGATCCGCAGGATCMGGAAACCTTCACCCGGTCCAAGCTCAACTGGGCCGAGGCCTCCGAGGGGGACCATGCCCGGCTCCTGGAGCTGTACCGGGCGCTGATCGCGCTGCGCCGCACGACGCCGGACCTGATGGAGYCCGGGTTCCAGGACACCGTCACGGACTTCAGCGAGGAAGAGGGCTGGCTGCTGTTCCGGCGCGGCGGCACCGAGGTGGCGATGAACTTCTCCGGCGCGGCGCGGCGCGTCCCGGTCAGCGGGGGCGCCATCGCCCTGGCCACCGACGACGGCGTGCGGCTGGATCCGGGTGCCAACCGCACTCCGGGTGGGGAGCAGGCGGCCGGCCGTCTCCACCTCCCTGGCCACAGCGCCGCGATCCTTACAAACTAGGGCAGGATATGACGTATGACTTATTTGGCAGCTGATACCCGCTACGACTCCATGCCTTACCGACGCGTGGGGCGCAGCGGCCTGAAACTCCCGGCCATCTCCCTGGGCCTGTGGCACAACTTCGGCGACGACAAGCCGTTCGAGATCCAGCGCGCCATCCTGCGCCGCGCCTTCGACCTCGGCGTCACCCACTTCGACCTCGCCAACAACTACGGGCCGCCCTACGGCAGCGCCGAGACCAACTTCGGCCGTCACTTCAAGGACGATTTCGCCCCGTACCGCGACGAACTGATCATCTCCAGCAAGGCCGGCTACGACATGTGGCCCGGTCCCTACGGCAACTTCGGCTCCCGCAAGTACCTGCTGGCCAGCCTGGATCAGTCGCTGGGCCGGATGGGCCTGGACTACGTGGACATTTTCTACAGCCACCGCCCGGACCCGGAGACRCCGATGGAGGAGACCATGGGMGCCCTGGACCAGGCCGTGCGCTCCGGCAAGGCGCTCTACGCCGGCATTTCCTCCTACACCCCGGAGCAGACCCTTGAGGCAGCCCGGATCCTGAAGGAGCTCGGCACCCCGCTGCTGATCCACCAGCCCAGCTACTCCATGCTGAACCGCTGGACCGAGAACGGCAGCCCCAACCTCTTCGAGGCGCTGGAGCAGGTGGGCGCGGGATCCATCGCGTTCTCGCCCCTGGCCCAGGGCATGCTCACCGACCGCTACCTCACGGGCATCCCGGCCGACTCCCGTGCCGCCCAGGACAAGTCCCTGGACGAATCCATGATCACCACGGACAAGCTGGACCGCGTGCGCGGCCTCAACAGGATTGCCGAGGGCCGCGGGCAGACMCTCGCGCAGATGGCCATCGCCTGGATCCTGCGGGARCAGGGCAAGGGCTCGTCCGKCACGTCCGCACTSGTTGGCGCGTCCAGCGTCCGGCAGCTCGAGGACACCCTGGCCGCGATCAACAACCTGGAKTTCGCGGCCGATGAGCTGGACGCGATCGATGAGTTCGCCGTCGAGTCCGACACCAGCCTCTAGGCGGAGAAGGACCGGAAGGCCGGTCTCACATGCCAAATTGGCATCAAGCCGCGAACCCTCCCCAGCACCCCAAGACCGGCAGCGAAAAGACAATCCCTTCCATACCCGTTAGTCGTGCAGACGACTTCGGAAATTGACAGAAAGATGTCAGGAAATGCCGCATCAGAACCCACTCTGTCGCGGCTGGGGACAATGGCCTGACGTCTCTGACGAGGGGGAATGCTGTGCCCGAGGTGGGACTCGAACTGCATTCCCTCCCCCGCAAACACTCAAGTCCCGGGGAAATATGYGAATCCAAAAGACGCAGCCCAGCTTCTCGCGGCCGAATGATTCTTGCTCACATCGCTCATACAAGAACTACGGAGCGCACCTCCAGGAAGCCTTGGCCCGGAGCCATCCGCATCGGTCCGAAGGAACGAGCCTGATCGTGCTGTGATTCCGTCGCACCATTGCTTCCGCAATTTGGTTTGGCTGATGCTGAAAATCGAACTTTGGGCACAGTACGCCATAAGGGCTATGGAAAGCCGGCGTCATGGGACATGCCCATATCGAGGCGACACCAGAAAATCTTGAGATTGGTCTGAGAGACTGCGCGAGACCAAGCTGCCAGCGTTGGTGAGCCAGATCAAAGGAGCCACTCTATGGCCGGATCGAGAGGAGCTGATTGTGGAAGACAACGTAAAGTCGGGGGGCTCCGAGGGCGAGAATGGCAGCCCGAACGGTGGCCGGCTTATCCCGGCAACCTTGGTAATTCGAGTCTGGAGGGACACGGAAAGTCCCGAACCCTTCCGTGCCCGGATCATTGCGGGATCGCCAAACGGCGACGAACACACAATTAGTTATGCTCGCGACCGGGCGKAAGTGGTCGCAGCCGTGAACCGTTGGCTGGACAACCTGCATGACGATTAGAAACTTGCCCGATTCCGCCTCGCCAAGCCCTGCGCCTACAAAACGTCAGCGACGAGCCGCCGAATGCCCTCCGACGGCGCAAGGCCCATGTCCTCGTGCAGCTTCGCTCGATATGTTTCGAAAGCCCGAAGGGCGGCAGCATTGTTGCCCTGATGCCTTTGAGCCCGGATGAGAAGTCCGACCGCACTTTCATAGAGCGGTTCAAGTTCCAGTGCTGCCTCCGATGCTTCCAAGGCAACCTCAAAGTCGCAGCGCGCCAGCGACTCGCGGGCAATGATGTGGAACGCGTGGAGCCGGTCCTGCCGCAATCTGCTCTGTTCAAAGAGCACCCAATCGTCGTACCAGCCCGGGAGCAGCTCGGCATCGCGAAGCAGGTTGAGGGACGATGCGGCGTTGCCGTCGATACCGGTCTGACTTAGCTCCCGAACGCAGGACCGGACCCGGTGCAAGTCGACATCCACCAGATCGCTGAGGGACAGTTCGGCGCCCCCGTTGACCAACAGGCCCGGGACCTGTCGTGAGACCAGGTGCATGCTCACACGTAGGCTCTCCATGGCCCGGCTCTCGCGACTCTCCGGCCACAGGAGCCCTACCAGGTAGCTTCGAGGGCGGGGACCGTGGATAGCCAAGGCGGTGATGAGCCGCTGTTGGCGCATCGCAACATGCATAGTGCACGAGTCCATGCAGAGTCTCCACGTTTGGAAAAGGCTCAGCTGAAAATGGCAAAAGTCGCCGCTTCCCATTGGTACCCCCAAATCCAGCGTGACCGCGAGCTGGAACAGTTCTAGCCATGAGGATCCGCATTTCGGCTGGGCATGTCAATGGGCCGCCGGATCTGCMGGATTTATGAAGCGAAAGGGCGTGACCTTGGCAGCCTGACAGCCCGTACACAACAGCAACCGCCATTAGGCTTGTTCCTGGAATCCGGGCCAAACGGCCCTAGTGACCGACCATCTTGAATTCTGCCAATGCCGCCGACGTTTGGATACCCGAAAATAAGTACATCGGTTATTGCCCGCGCGTCAGCTTTTCCGGATTTACCGTTTCGTCGCCGGCGACGGCCGACGTCGTATCCCGCAAGCCACAGCCGGCCCCCGAACATTTCCGMGAAGTAGGGAGCGTCACCACATGGGGCCCAAACCCACCAGGCTTCGTCACCTCTGCCGACCCTGACCTCGACGGCCCCTGCTCCACCGGCCGACTTCCGTTGACCCAGTACCCCGTGGCAGCGGATCAAACCGTAATTGCACCGTCGGCCCCCATTACCCTTTTTCGTATCCCGTTCCTGTTGCGGGATGAGGGTGGGCTGACCTGCCTGCCCMGGCATGATTGCCGCCCCCAGTAGTCAATGCTCCGAATCTTCTATATCTGTCAAGCCGCCCTCGGGATCGTGGGCCGCCGCGAGACCGCCACAGCGCACGGGGTCACATGGTGGCTCATACAGCGCCCCCTCACCATGGCAGCAACCAGGTTTGCGGAGGACTTCCTTATCCGAGACMGTGGGKAAGCGGCGAGCAGGATGTCGAAGGGGCGGACAAGTCTCGGGCCAAGGTGAAAACATGCGCGCGGTACCGGGCGAGTGCATCAACTCCGAGCTTATTTTCCGCGGGAGCTGGGTCCAGGACAGCCTCGCCGTCGTCCTCCCCCGATCCAGCCCCTTGGCCGTTCACCGACGACGTCCGCACCGGGAATCCCGACAACGGGGACCGCCGCCTTCGCGTCCGACCGTCCATCGCCGTTGAGGCAACCGTCTGAGGACACGTCACCGTTGAACGGACAAACAACCACGAGGCTCTTCCCCGGCTCACGGGAAGGATCAAATCGAGGGGAAATATTCGCCAAGAAACTTCCTTAGCTCATGTCAACAACAGAACCTCACGCCATGAACCGGGAAAGGGGCATTACTGGATTTCTTCATCCGGAGGCGGGAGCTGGTAGCCCAGCTGCTCGTCCACGGACTGGACCCCGTCAACTGCTTCCAGGGCCGACCGGCGGTCATTAGGAACGGACCCGGTGATGAAGCCCGTCTCCAGTACCTGCTCGACCCGCATGCCGCGGGCGCGGAGGGCCTCGGCGACACCGCCAATTGCGGACAGGTGCTCCTGATCGACCGTCACACTGATATTGACCATGATCCTAGGCTACGCTTCCCTGGCGCGACGGAGAGCTGACGATTCCTGCCGTTTCATTGCGGGGCAATGACCAGGMCGGAGCCGACGTCCACGGACGGCGCAAGCAGGCGATCGCTCTCCTGGKCCATTGCGGACCACAGTTCCCGCCCGCGGAAGCCGGTGGCCTGCGCCCACAGGGCGGCCACGCCCGCGGCGTGCGGGGTGGCCATGCTGGTCCCGCTGATGCTCCGGTACCGGAGGGGCATCGGCCAGGACGACAAGACCTGCCAGCCCGGGCCGGCGACGTCTACCTGTCCTCCCCTGATCGCCAGGCTGCGGGCGGAGAAGAACGTCACGTCCAGCTGATGGTCCAGGGCCCCCACCGCCATGATGAAGGGACTGTTTGCGGGGGTACCGACGAAACCGAAATCGCCCTGGAGGCGGCGCGCATTGTTTCCGGCGGCGGCGATGATCAACGAGCCCCTGTCCAGGGCACGCTGGCCGGCCACCACATAAGGGGGATGGACCTGCGGAACGTCGGCTCCGAGCGACATCGAAATGACCGCGCAACCGTTGGTCACCGCCCAGTCAATCCCGGCGAGAATGCCTCCGTCAGCGCCGGAGCCGGCGTTGCTGAGCACCTTGCCGGCGAAGATCTCYGCCTCATAGGCGATTCCGTAGCGCGGCCCCGTGGATGGTGCCCTGGGACCGCARGAGGTTCCGATGCAGTGGGTTCCGTGCCCATTTCCGTCCTGCGGCGCTTCACCCTGGATGAAGGAGCGCGTGGTGACGCTGCGCCCGGCGAAGTCCGGGTGGGTCGAGTCGAAGCCGGTGTCCAGGACGGCGACTTTGACCCCGCGTCCCGAATATTGAGACGAGTTAGCCTGGACGGCCTGCAGCCCCCAGGTGAACTGGGCGGTGTCCTGGAAGATGGGTGCCGTCGGAGCTGCCAGGGTTGCCGCGCMGCCGGCCCTGCMGTTGCCGCCGTTCAGACGGGTGTCCAGGTCCGTCACGGCGTCGCGGTAACCCMGAACGTACTCGCCGGGGGCCACTGTCAGGATGTGATGCACCAGTTCCGGCGATACGGACAAAACAGCGCCCTGCGCTTCGTGCGAAGTCTGGAGGGCGCCGATCTGGTCCGGCTCCGCCGAGACGACGGCGATGCCGAGTGTGCCAAAGACGGTGGCATCAGCGCCGCTGGTTTCCGAGACGTCCACCTCGCGGCCGTGGAAATCGCGCGAGTCCGCCACATTGGCAAGTCCGGCGGACTCCAGCACCGCCGAGGCGTTC
>NZ_JBFTHK010000158.1:0-9706 GCF_056394205.1 Arthrobacter sp. 10T413_2
CGGAGCGCACAAAACGCCGACCAGATCAGGTCTTGAAATTTAGGGGATTGGCCGCCTCCGGTTCCCAGCATTTCCGCTGGTCTCCCTCGCGGCGACTTAGAAAACAATACACCCACCACGCCCCCACCGCAAACCCACCCCCACAACACCCCAAAAACCCCGTCACGACAGGCCAAAGCCGCCAGCCAGGCACCCAACCAGGCGACCCGGTGTCGCAAATGGGGGTTGTGTGCTGCATCACCGCGGTGCGGGCATGAACGAAGGGCGCGCCACGGGCTGTTGGTGCGGGCTGTTTAACGCAAGAAKGGCCGGCAACCAAACGGTTGCCGGCCMTTCTCAAGCCACTGGCTTCAGGAGTGCTGAATTACCAGGAAGACTTCGTGATGCCCGGGAGCTCAYCGCGGTGAGCCATGTCGCGGAAGCGAACACGGGAGATGCCGAACTTCTGGAAGGTACCGCGCGGGCGGCCATCGATGATGTCGCGGTTACGCAGACGTACCGGGGAGGCGTTKCGGGGCAGCTTCTGCAGGCCGAGGCGTGCAGCTTCGCGTGCTTCGTCGGTTGAAGCKGGGTCAACCAGAGCCTTCTTCAGTTCGAGGCGCTTTGCAGCATAACGCTCGACGATGACTTTACGCTGTTCGTTCTTAGCGATCATTGACTTCTTAGCCATGTGTTTAGCGCTCCTCTCGGAATTCGACGTGCTGGCGGATTTTGGGGTCGTACTTCTTCAGAACCAGGCGGTCCGGGTCGTTACGACGGTTCTTGCGCGTCACGTAGGTGTAACCCGTGCCCGCGGTCGACTTCAGCTTGATGATCGGACGTACGTCCTTGTCCTTTGCCACTAGAGCTTCACTCCTCGTGCCAGGATGGCGGCGACGACTACGTCGATGCCACGTACGTCGATGGTCTTGATGCCACGAGCAGAGACCTGCAGCGTGACGTTACGGCGCAGGGACGGAACCCAGTAGCGCTTCTTCTGGATGTTCGGGTCGAACCGGCGCTTGTTGCGACGGTGCGAGTGCGAAATGCTGTGTCCAAAGCCCGGCTCGGCTCCGGTCACCTGGCAGTGTGCTGCCATGACGACTCTCCTCAAAAAATAAATGAAACGGCTAGCGGAGTTCCCACTGACCGTGCGATGGGCGGCGTCCGCATCCAGCTCCCGCCCTAATCACMAGATCCGCAGGAATCTGAAGCCGGCGCAAACCGGCTGATTTCCTCACTGCGGCKAAGATTGTGGGCCACGGGCACCGGGCGGTGGCGGTCCGTGGGACAGCCAATGCGAAGTGCCGGGATGCTGGGCGAATACAGGAATGCGCGCAACTTGAGCCCCTAACTACCGGCCGCCACGACCGTCGATTTCTCAGACGAGTCCTGCCAACCGGAGCAATTGCACACGCTCCGCGCCACCTAGCGCCTACCAAGTCTACGAGTTCGACTAATTAAAGACCAATCCGCCGCCATGTGGGGTACCGGAAAATGCACGCCGGAGCTCCTGCGCAGCGAGGGGGAACCGCTCCAGGTCATATGCCGGACGAAGCATTTTCACAGCCAAATGATAGGCAGGGGGGCGACTCTGGATACATGAACACACAACTTCTGACGACCCGTCCCGAGGTTCGCCGCAGCTCTCGTGGCGCCGTGAACCCCTTTAAGGGGCAACATCGGCGGCGGTTGCTGAGAGCGGATCTGCTGACTGTTMTCTTTTGGGCGTCCCTGGCGGGCGCCATCGCTTTGTGGCTGGCCGACGGCGGAGCATCCGGATTCTCGACTCCCGCCGGTTCCTTCACGGCACTGGGGATTGTGGCCGGTCTCGCCGGCATGGACCTGGTGCTTCTGATGCTGCTCCTGGCCGCCCGGCTTCCCTTCATTGATGGCGCCGTCGGCCATGACCGCGCCTTGGAGTTCCACCGCAAGCTGGGCAAGCCGGCGCTGTACCTCCTGCTGGCGCACGGGATCCTCATTGCGATCGGCTACGGCATGGCCGAAGGGCTGGATCCCGTCACTGAAGCCGTGAACTTGTGGGTCCAGGTCCCCGACATGTGGCTGGCCTACATCTCCATGGTTCTGTTCATCGCCGTCGTAGTMACCTCCCYGGTGGCCGTCCGGCGCCGGTTCCCTTACGAGTTCTGGTACGCCGTCCACCTGCTGACCTATGCCGCAGTGCTGACGTCCATCCCACACCAGTTCAGCGTCGGGGGCCTCTTCGCACCGGGCACCTGGCAGCGGTGGTACTGGCTGGCTGCCTGCATCGGTACCGGCGCAGCGCTCCTGCATAACCGGGTTCTGGAGCCGATTGTGGCTACTACCCGGCACAAACTCAGCGTCAGCCGCGTTGTGCAGGTCGCCCCCGGCGTCGTCAGTATTGAGATGACCGGGCGTCACCTTGACGAACTGACGGGCGCCGGCGGCCGGTTCTTCATCTGGCGGTTCCTCGCTCCCGGCATGTGGTGGCACCCGCACCMCTTCAGCCTCTCCGCGGAGCCCCTCCAGCTCGGCGCCAGCGGCTCCCTGCGGATTACGGTCCGCAACCTCGGCAGGGGCTCGTCCCAGTTGGCCCGGCTGAAACGCGRCACAAAAGTGGCCATTGAAGGCCCCTACGGACTCTTCAGCACCGCGGCCAGGAGCCGGAAACACGTCGTGATGATCGGCGCCGGCATCGGGATCACCCCCATTCGGGCGCTGCTGGAAAGCACCCCTTTCAACCCACGCGACGCCACCGTCATTCTGCGCGGCCACAGCGAAAAAGAGCTGTACCTGGGCAAAGAGATCATGGACCTCTGCCAACGCCGTGGCGCGACCTTGTACCACCTCACCGGGCGCCGCCCGGCGGGCGTCCAGACTTGGCTGCCCGCCGACGCCGCCCGCTCGGGATACCGGCTGGGGAGCTACGCACCAAACATCGCCGAGGCCGACGTCTACGTCTGTGGACCGGCAGCCTGGGCCCAAAACGTCCTCAGAGACGCACGCGCAGCAGGCGTGCGGGAAGAGCAGCTTCACTACGAAAGGTTTGACTGGTGAGAATTCGCGCAGCAGTTTCAGCAACCCTGGCCTCCGCCGGAATCCTCCTGGTCGGATGGCAGTCCGGCAGCCACGTGACGGAGGCGGCAGGTTCGTCCATCGGTACCTCCGCCGGCACGACCGGATCGACCGGCGCGTCTGCCGCCACGGGCAGCGGGGCCGGGAGTAGCTCCGGCGCAAGCACCTCAGGAGCAGCTTCCGGAAGCGGGACGTCCGGAACCGCCGATTCGACGGGAACCACCACCTCAGCTGCCGCCACCGGGAACGGCAGCGGAACCTTCGCCGGCTCGGTGAGTCAGACCCGGTTCGGGAACGTCCAGGTGCAAATCACGGTCAGTGGGGGAAAGATCACCGATGTAACGGCCCTCCAGCTCACGGATGAAGACCGCCGGTCCGTCTCCATCAGCAACCGGGCGGCTCCGTTGCTGCGATCGGAAGTACTTCAGGCCCAGTCCGCCAACGTGCAGAGCATCAGCGGTGCGACCATCACGAGCGACGGATACCTCTCTTCCCTGCAGGCGGCCCTCGATGCAGCCCACCTCTAAGCTGGGTGGTTCGGCCTTGATGGCCAGGACGTTTGGCTCCATGGGAACCGTCATCAGCCTGACCGTTCCTGCCGGGGCCGCCATCGCCACCGGGGAAAAGGCCAGCGTCGCCGACCACGAACTCGACGCCGCCGTCGCCGCCGTCGAACGGGTGTTTGCCCGGCTGGATGAATCCTTCAGCCTGTACCGCCCCGATTCCGAGGCCAGCAGGCTGGCCCGCGGGGAGCTTTCGCTGCGGGAAGCATCCGCCGGGATGCGGGACCGGTACGCGGACGCCGTGGGCTGGCGGCTTATGACGGAGGGTGCGTTCTCACCGGAACGGCCCGACGGCGTGCTGGACCTTTCCGGGCTCATCAAGGGCTACGCGATCGCGCAGGCAGGCGCGACGCTGCAGTCCCAAGGGATCACCGACTGGTGCCTGAACGCCGGGGGCGATGTGCTGGTGATGGGCTCGCCCGTTCCGGGCAGCGGAGCCTCCTGGACGGCAGGGGTGGTTGACCCGCAGGACCGTACGGCGCTGCTTTCCGCGTTCGAGCTGGGCGGCCCCGGCGCCCGGTGCGCCTTGGCGACGTCGGGTTCGGCGGAGCGGGGTGACCACATCTGGACAGCCGGCGCCGGCGGCGCGGAGTTTACCCAGGTCTCCGTGGCCGCGGCGGACATTGTCACGGCCGATGTGCTGGCCACGGCGATCGTCGCGGGCGGCACCGCGATGCTGCACCGGGCCACGGACGGCTGGGAAATCGATGTGCTCGCCGTCCGCCGCGACGGGGAACTGCTCGCGACGCCGGGATTCCGCGCCTGAACTGCCAGGCTTCCCCCTAGAGACGCGTGAGCTGGCCGTACTTCGGCTGCAGGCCGTCCCCGGACKACTTGCCGGTGACGCGCCGGACAACCCACGGGCCGGCGAATTCACGGACCCAGCGGGCGTTGGCGCGGATGGCGTCCACCCGGCTCAGTTCCGGCACCGGCGTCATGGGCGGGACGTCAATCGAGTGTTCGTGTTCGAGGACCGTCAGGACCCGTTTGGCCATGTTCGCGTGGCCGGCGGCGGACATGTGCATCCGGTCCGTGGCCCACATGCCCCAGTCGTAATATTCGCTGAAGCGCCAATAATCGACCAGTAGGGCACCGTGGTCGCCGGCGATSCCGCGCACCAGTTCGTTGTAGATSGCGGTGCGGCCGCGCATGGTGCCGAATATCTTGGAGCCGCGCGCGTCGAAGCCCGTGAACATCACCACCGTGGCGCCGGTGGCCGCGAGCTTGCGGATCCCGGCGTCGTATTCCACGAGCAGGTCATCGATGTCGATCTTGGGCCGGAGGATGTCATTGGMGCCGGCGTAGATACTCACCAAGGTGGGCTTGAGTGCGACGGCGGCGTCCACCTGCTCGGCCATCATCTGACGCAGTTTCCTGCCCCGGATGGCGAGGTTCGCGTAGCCGAAGCCCGGATCGGCGGCGCCGAGCTGCTCTGCGACCCGGTCCGCCCAGCCCCGGACGCCGTTGGGACGGGTGGGGTCGTCGTCGCCGACGCCTTCCGTAAACGAATCTCCAAGGGCTACATAGCGGGACGTGAAATCCATGAACCAAGTCTGCCAGCAGTTGCCGCAAGCAACAAAGACGGCGGCGGCCGACGGCGGCGCGTCCAGCTTCCGCGCTTAGTTGTCGCGCAGGATCCAGTGATCGTCGTCGAGGCGGGCGACGATATTCTCKCCGATCCGGGCCAGGTCCGCKACGTCCTTGGGGCTCAAGGCGTCGAGAAAGAGCGACCGGACGGCCTCCACGTGGCCCGGSGCGAGCTTCACGATCGTCTCCATGCCGGCGTCGGTCAGGTGCGCTGTGGTGACGCGGGCGTCGCCGGGGTGCGGGCGGCGCTCAAGCCAGCCGCGGTTCTGCAGCTTGGTGACCACGTGGGAGAGCCGGGACAGGGAGGCGCTGGTGCGCGCGGCGAGCTCGCTCATGGGCAGGAAACGCCCCTCGGCCTCGGAGAGCATCGCCAGCACGTTGTAGTCGAACAGGGACAGCTTGCCCGCGGCATGAAGCTGGGTGTCCAGGGCGGCCGGCAGCAGTGTGGTGATGCTCAGCAGGGCCAGCCAGGCCCGGCGTTCGTCGGCATTKAGCCAGCGGGGTTCGGTCATGGCTACATTCTAGGAGACTTGAAGCTTGACGATTCAACTTCGGCCGGGGATTCCCGGAAAAGTTCCGTACTGTCCGCGACCCGCTACCGGTAGGCTGGCCGCATGTACGTAGTCTCCCTGACATACAAGGTCCCCGACTACATTGTGGAGTTCCATCTCCCGGCCCACGTCACGTGGCTGCAGGCGGCCTTCGATGAGGGMATCTTCATGGTTGCCGGGCGCAAGATCCCGCGCACCGGTGGCCTGYTGCTCTCCAACGCGGACAGGGACAGCCTGGACGCCGCCCTCGCCAAGGACCCGTTCTATGTCAACGGTGTGGCTGACTTCGAGGTCATGGAATTTCACGCCAACAGGGTGGCCCCCGGCTTCGAAAACCTGCTGGACAGCTGAGCCGGGGCCGGCCCGGCGCGAGTGCCKGGCGGCTGCCGGGATCAGGCCTAACCGCCGTCGTGCTGCGCCTGCAGCAGTTTCTTCAGGCCGCCCTTGCGCGGGACCTTTACCGGTTCCGCCCAGCGCGGCCGGAGCTGGTCGCCGAGG
The DNA here is from genome assembly GCF_056394205.1 of Arthrobacter sp. 10T413_2. NCBI lineage: Bacteria > Bacillati > Actinomycetota > Actinomycetes > Micrococcales > Micrococcaceae > Arthrobacter > Arthrobacter sp. 10T413_2. The sequence continues at coordinate 6,236 of NZ_JBFTHK010000158.1, forward strand.
GTGACTCCGCGGAGCTTCCGTCCGAACAGGGGCAACACCCAGTCGCGCACCCAGCGGCGCTGCCGGCGTTCCCACTCGYGCAGACCCTGTTTCACCAGCGGCTMCCATTGCTTGGGCTTGATCGTATGGGGCACACCAAGATGATCCAGGACCTGCGAGGCAAGGTATTTATGGCCCGCCTTGGACATGTGCAGCCGGTCCGAATCCCACATCCGCGGGTCATGGAATGCGTCGAAGCACCAATAGTCCACCAGTACCGCGCCGTAGCGGCCGGCGATCTCGCGGACCCGCTCGTTATAGAAGGCGTTGCGCTTCTTCAGCGGCTCGAGGAGCGCGGAGACCTTGACGTCGAAGCCGGTGAACAGAACCAGCGTCGCCCCCGTGCCGGCGAGCGCCTCCACCAGCGACTCATAGTCCTGCATGAGGGCCGCGATGTCCGTGCCGAAATCCAGGATGTCGTTGCCGCCCGCATACAGCGTAATGAGCGTCGGCTCCATGGCCACGGCGGGTCCAAGCTGTTCGGCGATGATGTGGCGCAGCCGTTTGCTGCGGATGGCCAGATTGGCGTACTGCCACCCCGGCTGCGCCTTGGCCAGTTTCTCCGCGACCCGGTCCGCCCAGCCCCGCACCCCATTGGGGAACCGGGGGTCATAGTCGCCCACACCCTCGGTGAAGGAATCGCCCAGGGCAACGAACAGCCGCCGGCCCCCCGGTCCCGCACCAAGAATGTCTCCAACCACGCGTCCACGGTAGCCAGTCCATCCGGCCATCAGGGAACAGCGGGGTTAACAGGCGGGTGTCATTCGCCTCAGGCGGACCGGTGCAGGCACTGAATGGGTCACGCGTGCGGCCCGGATCTGGCGGGCACAGGACCGTACCTGGCCCGCAGAGGGACGGCGGCCTCCAGGAGGATCCCCCGCAGCCAGTCCTTGAACGGGTCCTCCGCGAGCCAAGGGTTCCACACCATGTCGATGCCCAGGGTTTGGATGGGGAAGKGGAACTCCTCCATGCGCAGGTCGAACCGGCCCTCGAACGCCAAGCCGACCTGGTACCGATGGACCGCCACCCCGCCGGCCTGGGCGATCAGGTGGGGAATGAACAGGTAGTCGGACACGCGCTGCCGGACCGTGTACGGCACCTTGCGCTCGTCGAGGATTTCATAGGGCCGCAGGCGTTCCGGGGCCGCGTCCAGCATCACATGGGGCACCGTCTCCAGGAGGTCCAGCGCGCTGGCCTGCCGCGGTGAGTCCCACGAAGTGACGACGACCCAGCGGTCGTCGTACAGGCGCTCCCGCGGATACGGCGTGGCGAACGTCTCGGGGAGCAGAATGACGTCCGCCGCATCGTCCGCGAACACCGCGATGGTCGGCGACGACGTGGTTCGCAACCGCAGGACCGTGTTCGGCGCACGCTCGGCCAGCAGCCGGGTGAGCGCGCTGCCGATGACGAACGCGGTGCTGTTGGTCATTGCCACAGTGATCAGGCGGTCGTCGGTTGCGGGGTCAAACGGGGCGGCATTGACGAGCCGGGCCGTCTGCGTCAGCGTCTGGCRCAATGCCGGCAAAAGCTCCGCGGCCCGCGGCGTCAGCACCATTCCGCGCCCCTGCCGCACGAGGAGTTCGTCGCTGAGCATGCGCCGCATGCGTGTCAGCGCATGGCTCATGGCCGGCTGCGACAGACCGATTTTGGCCGCAGCGTTCGTCACCGACCGCTCTTCAAGCAGCGCCAGGAGTGGCACCAGGAGGTTGAGGTCGACCRAAGCCAGCCGGGCCAGCTCTCCGTCCATCCCGGATCTTCCCTGGCTACCGGGCATGAGTCGCCGGGAATACAGCGTGCAGTGGACTCAGCTGCTGGATGCGCGGGTCCCGCATTTCGACGTCGAGGGCCGCCACATACGACGCAAAACTGTCTTTCGCATTCCAGGTCAGTCCCGGCTTCATTGCCATTGCACACCTCACTTGTCGCACGCCGCTTTTCCGGCGCGTGGCCCAGCCTACCCGGTCATTCATACGGTGCATATCAAGGATGAGAATTATTCATTTGTKAACATGCTATGCAGCTGGGAAACTCAACATACGCTCTGGTTGTCATCCACGCCACCGTTTTCAAAGGAGAAAGCCATGAAGATTGTCCTCGATCGACCGCGCTGCGAAGGCCACGGCCTCTGCGAGGAAGTCGCCCCACAGCTGATGCACTTGGACGAAGAGGGCGAACTCGTGCTGGACATCGAGACGGTCGACAACGACGTGGAACCGGCAAAGGCCGCGGTTCGCGTCTGCCCGGTTGCCGCGCTGCGGCTGGCATGAGCATGACACTGAAACGCATCGTCGTCGTCGGAAATGGCATCGCCGGCCTTACCGCGGCAGACTCCCTGAGGGTGGCAGGCTTCGACGGCGATCTGACCATCGTGGGCGACGAGCCCCATGTACCGTACAGCCGCCMCGCCCTGTCGAAGGCTGCCCTGCTGGACGCCGAAGACATGACGTCCCATCAGCTGCCGCCGTCCACCCACGAGGCACAGGAGGTCCGGGGCGTTAGCGCGACGGGGCTTGATGCCGACCGGAAGGTGGTGCACCTCGACGACGGCAGCGGCCTTCCGTACGATGCCGTCGTCATCGCCACCGGCTCCCGGGCGCGCCGCCTCGGTACCGGCCCCAAGACCGGGGGAAATGCGGGCCGCTGCGACGGCGAACTGACCCTGCGGAATCTAGAGGACGCGCTGACGCTGCGCCGCCGGCTCACGAACCGGCCGTCCGTCGTCGTCATTGGTGGCGGCGCCCTGGGCATGGAGATCGCCTCCGGGTGCCTCTCCGTGGGCTGCGAGGTAACCCTGGTGGCGCATKACCGTCYGCTGACCAGACAGCTGGGCCCATACTTGTCCGACGTCTTCCTTGCCGCTGCCCGCCGCCACGGGCTCAAGCTAGCGCCGTCCCACGCGGTCGAACTGCGCAGTATCGGTGGGCTCACGGCCGACGGGCGTCCGCTGGTTGTCCTCGCGGACGGTTCAACCATCGAAGCCGAACTCGTGGTCAGTGCCGTAGGAGATGCCCCCAACGTCGAGTGGCTCGCCTCCAGCGGCCTACTGACCAACGGCCGGCTMGAAGTCGACGCCMGCGGGCGCGTCCGTCCCGGCATCATCGCCGCTGGAGATGTGGCCGCGTTCCCGACCAGGCACGGCATCCAGCGCGTTCCCCTGTGKACCAGCGCCATCGAGCAAAGCAAGGCCGCGGCCCTGGCCCTCGTGCGGGGTGATGAAKCACCGGAGCTCGACTTCCAGCCCTACTTCTGGACCGAGCAGTTCGGCCTCAGCCTGAAGGCGAGCGRTTTCCTGCCCCTGGCCGGTACCCCCGAATATCTCGAAGGCGACCCCGCCGACGGCCCTGCCCTCATGCGCTGGTCCCACGACGACGGCTCGGGCACCGCCGTCGCCATCAACAAACGGATCCCAATTCCCAAGTTGCGGCGTCTGAG
>NZ_JBFTHK010000159.1:0-9665 GCF_056394205.1 Arthrobacter sp. 10T413_2
GTTCTGTACATCCGTCCGACCAAAATGAACGCCATGGGCATGAGGAGATGCGGTAGTCATTTGCTGCCTCCAACCACTGATTGCGGACATTTACAATTTTACGGCCCGGGTGTGGAAAAAGCGCCGGCAGCCGGGGGACGCGAATTCCGCGGATCCGCGCGTTGTGCCTGTCGGTAACCGGCCGGATGCCGGGCTCGTGGCACCATGGAACTCGATGAAACTGCGCGCTGATCAGACCGGACAACGTGGCCTTCCCATGCCCTTGTGGCTGCAGGGTGCCCTCGAGTCCGCCCAGGCCGCCGTTATCTCCGCCCTCGTGGTGGCGGCGCCGATCGTCACGGTCTGGGCCACGGCCGGATTCCAGAACAGCGGGTTCGACCTCCTGGCCCGCCTCGCCGGCCAGGCCTGGCTGCTGATCCACGGCGTGCCGCTGCTGCTGGACACCGCCGGCGCCGGGTCCGCGGCTCACCCGGATTCCGGCACGCTCTCACTGATTCCCCTGGGGCTGACCCTCATCCCGTTCCTGCTCGCCTGGCGTGCCGGGCGTCGGCTCGCCCGCGCCTCCTATACGGACCAGCTCTGGCAGGCCCTGCTCGGATCCTGGCTTATGTACGCGGGGTTCGGAATCGCCACGGGTTTCGTCTGCCGCACGTCCGACGTCGGCATCAGCCTGTGGTCCGCCGCGCTGATCCCGCTCATCCCGTTCGGACTGGGMATGGTGGTGGGCGCGCGCCGCGAGGCAGGCTCCTGGAGCCGTCTGATCGGCGTMGACGCCGTGGCCTGGCTGTCCCGGACCAGCCAGCACTCMCGCTGGGCCGGGTCCTACCTGGGTTCCGCCATCAAGGCCGGATCGGTGGCGCTGATGGCGAGCCTGGCGATGGCGGGGGCCCTGCTCGCCGTCGACCTCTTCATCCACTGGAACCTTGTGGTGGCCGTGTATGAGGGGCTCGACGCCGGCGCCATCGGCGGCGCTGTCCTGACCATTGTGCTGCTGGGCTTCCTGCCCAACCTCGTTGTGTTTGCCTTGGCCTGGATCTCCGGCGCGKGGTTCGCCCTGGGGGTCGGCTCGGCGGCCGGGCCGCTCGGAACCGCCGTCGGGCCGCTGCCGTCGATCCCCGTGTTCGCGGCGCTGCCGTCCGGGCCGCTGGACTTCGGCTTCGTGGCCCTCGTGGTGCCGGCGCTCGCCGGGGCGCTGGCCGGCTGGTGGTTCCTGCGCGAAGGCGAGAACCACTTCGACGAATGGCTGTCCATCAAGGTCCGGGCCCGCTGGTTTACTGCCGCGGCGTCCACCCTGGTGCTGGGCGCGGTGATCGGCTCGGTCGCCGGGCTGCTCGCGGCGGGGCTCGCCTGGCTTGCCGGCGGGTCCGCCGGAATCGGCAGGCTGACGGAGATCGGCCCCGACCCGCTCCGCACGGCACTGTTCGTGGCCGCGGAGGTCGGGATCGGCGTCGTGATCGGCTACGCGGCCGGTCCCTGGCTGGAACGCCAGCAGAAGCTGCGGGAAGCCGATCTCGAAGCGGTCAACAGCCGCTAGCGGAACTGCGTGGGCATGGCGTTGTTGAGCTGCGTCCTGCACGCGGACGTTGCCTGCTCCGTCAAGGCATACCGAACGCACTGCTGGTAGTCGCGGATCTGGCTGAAGAACAGTGACGAGGCCAGGATCACCAGCAGCATCACCGCTGAGGCCACTAGCCCGGAAATCGCGCCGAACAGGACCAGCCGCGGTGCTTTGTACTTCACCGCCCGGATCAGCAGCATGATGCCCAGCACAATCCCGGCCGTGGTGAGCAGGGCCGTCAGCCACAGGTAGTTGACGTCGAGCTGGAAGACGAAGAAGGCGCCCAGGACCGCGACGATGAACAGCCGGAACAGGGTGTGGGTCAGCTGCTGAGGGTCTTTGGCCGCCGCGCCGCGCGGATGCCGGCCGGGCTGGCCGCCGCCGGAGTCCGTGGGGGAATTCATGGTTTCCAGCCTACGCGAGCGGCCCCATAAGCTAGGACCATGCGCATCGTAGTCCTCGTTTCCGGCACCGGCTCCAACCTCCAGGCAGTGATCGACGCCGTKACCTCCGGCGCGCTCGACGTCGAGATCGCCGCCGTCGGCGCCGACCGGCCCGGAACGTTTGGCGTGGAGCGCTCCGCCGCCGCCGGAATCCCTACGTTCGTGGTGGACTTCAAGGCCTATCCGGACCGGGCTGCCTGGAACGCGGCCCTGACTGAGACCGTCGCCGCCTACGACCCGGACGTCGTGGTGTCCTCGGGCTTCATGCGGATTGTCAGCGCCGGCTTTATCGATGCGTTCGGCGGCAAATACCTCAACACGCACCCGGCCCTGCTGCCGTCCTTCCCGGGCGCGCACGGTGTCCGCGACGCACTGGCCTACGGCGTGAAGGTCACCGGCTGCACCGTGCACTGGGCCGACGCCGGCGTGGACACCGGCCCCATCATCGCGCAGGAGGCCGTGGCGATCGAGGACGGCGAGACCGAAGAGTCCCTGCACGAACGCATCAAGGTGATGGAGCGCCGCCTCCTGGTCTCCACGCTGGCATCCCTCGCCGCGGCCCACAACGGACGCAAGTAGCGGCACTCCGGCGTATCCCGCCCACCCAACGGGCTTGCGTGGGCCGTGAGCTGTGGATAACTCCCCAGGGCAAACCTCCGATTTGCGACGATGTACCGATGAGGACGCCCCGACCGCTCCCGGTGCCGCTCGGATCAGCGCCGTTTACCGTCAAGGAGGCCGCCGACGCCGGCATCAGCCGACGTCGTCTTAGGCACTCCTCACTGGACGTTCCGAGCCGCGGGATCCGCTTGCCAACGGGGCACAGCGCTGAAGTGACGCTCCACGCCCGGCCCCTCACCCTGGTCACGCAATTCTCCGCAGCCTCCCACGCGACGGCCTTCCTGATCTGGGGCTTTCCAGGATTCCTCCCGGGCTCGAACGCTCCCGAAATCCACATTTCCCGTCCGGACACCATGGCCATACCKCGGCGCAGGGGCGTGATCGGGCATGTCGGGCAGTTCTTCGCCGACGAAATCACTATGGTCGACGGCGTGCTGGTCACCACTCGGACCAGGACGTGGTTGGACTGCTCCCGGAAGATGAGCATCGATGAGCTGACCGTGGTGGCTGACCACTTGCTGCGCCTTCCTCGGCCTKCATTTGAGAACCGGACGGAGCCTTATGCCACGCCGGCGCAGCTGGCCGAGATGCTGGACCGGCACAAGGGGACGCCCGGCATCCGCAAGGCGCGGCTGGCCCTGGAGCAGGCCCGGATCGGTGCGGACTCGGCTCCCGAGACGAGACTCCGGCTCGCGCTGTGCCGCGCAGGACTGCCGGAACCGGAACTGAACGTGGGCACGGTCCTGCGCTCCGGCGTCGCACGTCAACCGGATCTTGCCTATCCGGAGCACCGGGTTGCCGTGGAGTACGAGGGCGCCGGGCATTCCRAGGCGGCCCAGGTCATTCGTGACATTGCCCGGGAAGAGGACTTCAGCGGCGCCGGCTGGATCCTGGTCCGGATCTCGAAGCGGCACATGGAGAACGACGCGCGGTCCGCCGTCGCGAAGGTCAGGGCCGCGCTCGCGTCCCGCGGCTGGCAGCCCAAGTAACTAGCAGCAGGGGCCGTTTTGAGGGCTCAGAACGGCCCCTGCTGCTAGTTAGTTGGGGGTGAGGGCGGGCGGGGGCTGGTGCCCGGAGAGCGCGCTAGTCGAGCCGGCGCTGCTTGGTTTCGGGGGCGAAGAACGCCATCCACAGCACGGACAGCAGCACCAGGCCGCCGGCCAGCGCGAACGACGTCGCGAGCCCCAGCTGCGGCCACAGGACGGCCGCGAAGATCAGCGGCCCGAACCCGGCGCCGAGGCGGGAGAACGTCGAGGCCCAGCCGAAGCCGGAACCGCGCAGCTCGGTCGGGTACAGCTCGGAGACGTAGGCGTACAGCACGGGGATGGCCACCTGCACCACGAAGCCGAAGACCAGGAGCCAGAACACGGCCGCCGTCGGGATGTCCACCACGATCGCCACAATCACGAGCGTCAGGGCGGAGAGCGGGCCGGTGATGGCCAGGATCCACTTGCGGCCCACACGTTCGACGAGCAGGGCGGCCACCACCACGCCGAGGAGACCGACGGCGGCCATGGACGCCGTGGTCAGGAAGGCCTWGTACTCCTCGAAGCCGGCGCCGATCAGGATCCGCGGCATCCACGTCAGGGACAGGTAGTACACCAGCAGGATGCTGAAGAAGAGGGCCCACGCCGCCGTCGTGATCTTCCAGCTGAACTGCCAGAGCGCAAGCAATTGCGTCCACGCGCTGCCGGCCGAGAGCCGGGGTGCGTCCTGCGGTGCGGGCAGGCTGTAGACGCGGGGCTCGGCGCCGGTGGCCTCGACCAGGCTGTCGATCACCTTGGCGGCCTCGTCGCGGCGGCCCTTGCGGATCAAAAAGAGCGGGGACTCCGGCACGCTGCGGCGGATCCAGAACACCAGCAGCGCCGGGAGCACCATGACCAGCATGGTCAGGCGCCAGTCGGCGAAGGCCGCGACCAGACCGGCKGAGACAAAACCGCACAGGGCGGCGCCGATCGGCCACCAGCCGTCCATCGCGGTCAGCACCCGGCCGCGCTGTTTGCGGGGTGTGAACTCGCCCACCAGCGCATAGTCCACCGGGATGCAGCCGCCGAGGCCGAAGCCCGCCATGAAGCGGAACACGACGAACCACAGGAAGTCGGGGGAGACCGCGCCGAGCACGGTGAAGATGGAGAAGATCAGCAACGTGGCGGTGAAGGCCTTCGTGCGCCCGATCGTGTCCGCGATGGTGCCCCAGACGAAGGCACCGAGGGCCATGCCGATCAGGTTCGCCGTGCCGATCCAGGCGGCATCGCCGGGGCTCAGGGACCAGTGTTTGGACAGCAGCGGAATGAGGATGCCGTTGAGGGTGACGTCCCAGGCATCGAACATGAAGCCCAGGCCGCCGATCAGGAAGATCCGGCCTTGGACCTTCCACCGCCACGGCAGTTCCTGGACCACCTGTTCGCCGCTGGGCACAGTGGTGTACGTGTTCATCTTGGCCTCCTGTGGGAAAACTCTACGTGGCCCGGGCGGGGCCGGTGCGTGCTTCACACTCCGGCGCGCGGGACGGCCCGGTGCCGGGACGCGATAAACTGGCCGCATCCCCACCACCCGCGGCCCGCCGCGATATAAGACGGAGACTTTTTGTGAGCTTCACGCAGCTTGACCGTGTATCCATCGACCGAGTGCCCATCCGCCGGGCACTGATTTCGGTCTACGACAAGACCGGTCTGGAGGAGCTCGCACAGGGCCTGCACGACGCCGGCGTCAAGATCGTCTCCACCGGCTCCACGGCCAAGAAGATCGCCGCCGCGGGCATCCCCGTGCAGGAAGTCGAAGAAGTCACCGGCTCCCCGGAAATGCTGGACGGGCGCGTCAAGACCCTGCACCCGCGCGTGCACGGCGGCATCCTCGMGGACCGCCGCGTCCCGGCCCACATGCAGACGCTGGCCGACATGGACATCGAGCCGTTCGACCTCGTCGTCGTCAACCTTTACCCCTTCGTGGAGACCGTGAAGTCCGGCGCGGCGCCGGACGACGTCGTCGAGCAGATCGACATCGGCGGCCCGGCGATGGTCCGCTCGGCCGCGAAGAACCACGCCGCCGTCGCGATCGTGGTGGACCCGGCGTCGTACGGTGCCGTCGTGGACGCGGCCGCCTCGGGCGGCTTCGACCTGAAGACCCGACGCCGGCTCGCCGCCAAGGCGTTCGCGCACACCGCGAGCTACGACACCGCGGTGGCCACCTGGACCGCCAGCCAGTTCCTCGACGAGGACGGCGACGGCGTGATCAACTGGCCCGCCTACGCCGGCCTGGCTCTGGAACGCTCCGAGGTGCTCCGCTACGGCGAAAACCCGCACCAGCAGGCCGCGCTGTACGTGGACAAGGCCGCCCCGGCCGGCATCGCGCAGGCCGACCAGCTGCACGGCAAGGCCATGAGCTACAACAACTTTGTCGACGCCGATGCCGCCCTTCGCGCCGCGTTCGACTTCGCCGAGCCCGCCGTCGCCATCATCAAGCACGCCAACCCCTGCGGCGTGGCCGTGGGGTCCGCCTCCGCGGCGGACCCGATCGCCGACGCCCACGCCAAGGCCCACGCCTGCGATCCCGTGTCCGCGTTCGGCGGCGTCATCGCCGCGAACCGCACTGTCACCGCCGGCATGGCCCGCACTGTGGCGGGAATCTTCACGGAGGTCGTCATCGCGCCGGGCTTCGACGAGGAGGCCGTGGAGATCCTGTCCAAGAAGAAGAACATCCGTCTCCTGGCCCTGCCCGAGGGCTACGGCCGGTACCCGACCGAGTTCCGGCAGGTCTCGGGCGGCATGCTGGTGCAGGCCACGGACAAGGTCGACGCCGAGGGTGACAACCCCGCCAACTGGACCCTTGCCGCGGGCGACGCCGCCGATGCCGACACCCTGGCCGACCTCGCGTTCGCCTGGACCGCCTGCCGCGCCGCCAAGTCCAACGCCATCCTGCTCGCCGACAACGGTGCCGCCGTCGGCATCGGCATGGGCCAGGTCAACCGGCTTGATTCCTGCAAGCTCGCCGTGGAGCGCGCCAACACGCTCGGTGTCACCGTGGAGTCCGACGTCGACKCCGCCGGCGGTGCGGCCGGCACCGACGCCAGCGAAGCCCCCGAGCGTGCCCGCGGTGCGGTGGCGGCATCGGACGCGTTCTTCCCGTTCGCGGACGGCCTGCAGATCCTGATCGACGCCGGCGTTCGGGCCGTGGTCCAGCCCGGCGGCTCCGTCCGGGATGAGGAAGTCATCGCCGCGGCCAACGCCGCCGGCATCACGATGTACTTCACGGGAGCCCGCCACTTCTTCCACTAGGAGTTCGCGTTCCCGCTGCACACATCCGCGGTTCCCGCTGCACACATCCGCGGTTCCAGCTGTACACATTCGAGGTTCCCGCTGCACACGGAAGCCGCCGCACGCAGTAGAAGCCGCGCAAAGAATGGGCATGCCCTCCCTCATCCGGAGGACATGTCCATTTTTTGTGCCACCGGGTCAGTCGGCGGGCAGGGCTGTGGGACATGCTCATTTYTCGCGGACACGAGTGGGCTGTTGGGCGAGCCCGCGGAGCATGCTCATTCCTTGTGGCGAGGAGTGGGCTGATGGGCAAGCCCGCTGGACATGCTCATTCTTGCGGGGGCCATGCTCATTTTTCAGGCCAAGGCCTGGACATATACGGGATATGTCCAGGCCTTGGAGTGTTGGGAGGGCATGTCCGGTGACCTCTGACGCCGATGCAGGTCGCGGGCCGGGCCAAGGGACATGCTCATTCTTTTCGCAGGGCATGCTCGACTGTTGTGGCACGGGGTTGGTCGGTGGGCCGGGCGCATGGGCATGCTCATTCTCTTGTGCGTTATCGTGGCGAGCCCGTGGGACATGCTCATTTCGTGTGGCGAGGAGTGGGCTGTTGGGCAAGCCCACGGAGCATGCTCATTTTTCAGGCCAAGGCCCGGACATGTGGGGGATATGTCCAGGCCTTGGCTCGTGGGGTGGGCATGTTGGGTGAGCTCAGATGCACGCGCCGGTCACCGGGAGGGTATCTCGGGTGAACCCCGGTGCAGACGCAGGTCGGCCAGGCACATAGGCATGCTCATTCTCTTGTGCGTTCTCGTGGCGAGCCCCCGGAGCATGCTCATTCTTGCCGGAGGACATGCTCATTTTTCAGGCCAAGGCCTGGACATATAGGGGATATGTCCAGGCCTTGGCTTGCGGGGAGGGCATGTCCCGTGGAGGACCGCCGTCGTATGTTCAACTGTTCAACGCCGACGCGGGGCCACCCTGGGCYGTCCCCACTGCTGGAKACCGGCTGCAAGTGACCCCGCGCCGGGGTAGGCGAAACTCTGCAGGGGTAGGTGAAACCGGGGCTGGTCAGGCTAGGAAGCGGCCGCCGTCGTGTAGGCCTGCTGGATGACGCTGCCCCAGTACGGGCCGTACATGGTGGTGGATTTGCTGCCGTAACCGTAGCTGTTGATGGAGTTCTGGTAACCGGAAGCGCTGGTGCCGATGAACCACGGACCGCCCGAGGAGCCGCCGGTCATGTTGCAGGGGATGCCCTGGGTGTTGAACTGCGGGTTGTAGGGGTCGTTGGTGGCCGTGCCGGAGCAGCTCTTGAGGGATTCGCCGTTGAAGGGCGCCGCGGCGGGGTAGCCGAAGGACTTGTAGCTCAGGCCGCGGGCGGCGTTGAACTGCAGCCCGGAGCCGCCGACCACATCGGTCAGGTACTGGCCGTTGAGCGTGGACATCACGGCGAAGCCGGTGTCGTACGTCATGTCGCCGGCGGAGCTCCACTGGGTGGGAGCGTAGAGGGCCTTGGCCGTCCACTTGCCGTAGGGGGCTGCGCCGTTGAGGTAGGCCGGGACGAATGTGAACTTGGTGGCGAAGGCGCCCGGACCCTCGTTGACGCAGTGCCCGGCCGTGCTGACGGTGCTCTTGTTGCCGGAGGAGACCGAGTTGCCGGAGCAGACGTAGTTGGTACCGMCGAGGGTGAAGAAGACCTTGCCGATGTGCGGGACGGGGTTTTCGCTTGCGTTGGCTTTGGTCTGCAGGGTCTGCGACTGCTGCGCCTTGGACTGCTCTGTCGGAGCCGCAGCCTCAACAGTGCTCGGGGCGGCACCCTCCAGCGGTGCCGCCACGGACTTCGAGGACTTGCCGCGCTTTATGGCCTTGTCCGCCAGGACGTCACCGGGGACGGCGTTGCGCATGCGTTCCGCGGTCCAGTAGTCGGCCGTCCCGGTTTCGGTGACGGTGTGGCTTGTGACGTCGGAGGCGGAAACTGGTGCCTTGGCCGGCGCGGGGGAGGCGGTGGCCGCCCCCGCGGCACTCAGGGCCAGCAGTGCGGCGGCTGAAAGAGCCAGCAGGCTGGTGGCCAGAGTCTTGGGTGTTCTCATGGGTGTCCTAACCGGTGGAAAGCGGGGCGGCCGCCTGTGGCGGCCGCTGGATGGGAACGAAACTACGGCAGTTTGACTAATCTGTAAAGTAACTTGTCAATTCTTGTTATGCCGTTCTTGGGTGTCATGCACCCGTCCGCGCACGACGCCGGTAGGCGTCAAAGGGGGCACCTCGGGTAAGTTAGGGGTGTTGAGATAACACAAGATTCCGGAAATACCCAGACCTTCAGGGAGACGCCCGAGCAATGGCAAAGATTATCTATACCCACACCGACGAAGCGCCGATGCTGGCCACCTATTCGTTCTTGCCGATCATTGAGGCGTTCGCCTCGACGGCCGGTGTGGAAGTGGAGACCCGCGACATCTCGCTGGCCGGCCGCATCATCTCCGCATTCGGCGACTACCTCACCGAAGAGCAGCGCGTCAGCGACGCCCTGGCCGAACTTGGCGCGCTGGCCAAGACGCCGGAAGCMAACATCATCAAGCTGCCCAACATCAGCGCCTCCGTGCCGCAGTTGAAGGCTGCGATCGCCGAACTCCAGGGCCACGGCTACGCGCTGCCGGACTACCCGGACAACCCCTCCTCGGACGAGGAAACGGACATCCRGTCCCGCTACGACAAGATCAAGGGCTCCGCCGTGAACCCGGTCCTGCGCGAAGGCAACTCCGACCGCCGCGCCCCGCTGTCGGTCAAGAACTA
>NZ_JBFTHK010000160.1:0-9661 GCF_056394205.1 Arthrobacter sp. 10T413_2
GCGCTGGACAAGGATGCCTCTACCGGCAGGAGTCAGACGGGCATTACGGTGGACCATGAAGACCTCTTAGTCGCTAGGTGTGTGTGGTAACCACCAACCTAAGAGGTCTTCACCCTTTCACCGTGTAACCAACGTCTTGGCTGAGTACACCTAGCGGCCGAACTGCCAGCTCGCCACTGTCCGCAAACAGGGCCACACCGTCGAACGACGGCTTATCCTCGGCACATGGGAAAACGTGACGCAGGTGCCGGCATGACCGTGATGGAAGCATTCAGGCGGGCTATGAAATACAGCGGCGACGATCTGCGCCGTGGCGCCCTATGGGGGGTACTCCCGGCGGCCTTCTACTGGTTCATCCAGGGCCCGGGCTATGGAATCGCAGTCGGTGTAACCATCACCGCGATGGTCTACATCGTCCGCGTCGGGAAGAATGCCAGYGCACTCCGCAGCGTGGAACGCAGCCGCGCCCGCCGGGAGGCGCTCAATGTTCCCGATTGATATTGATGCCCCGCGGCCGGAGATTCCGCACTCGGAGCGGATCTTCGCCGCATCGAAAGAGCTCCACGACGCCTACGCGCGCGACGAGGAGTGGACCCGTGTCATGCCCCTGCATGAGGCCTCGGTCCTGTTCTTCACTGAGGTGATCGGCGACGCCATGCACGCATTGAACACGCGATGGGATGAAGCAGGCCGCCCGAGCGACTTCCCCGATGCTCTGGCGGTGCGGGACGAGCGGAACCGGATCGCCTGCGCCGAAGGCAAAGCGGCTCCGGGGGCAGTCCGCAGACCCCATGACGAAGAGYAGCGTACCCGGAGAGGCTGACGGGCCGGTCCGCACATATGTGTTCAATGAACATCGTCAAGGACGCCCGCGGGGCCCTCTCACAGCCCGTGACACCGTCACCTACCTCTTCGGCGGCCGCTACACAGAGATCATGACCGCCAKGGTCATCGAGGTCCCGGTCAAGGCGAAGATCGGCTCCATCGACCGACTCAACCGCCAGACCTGGGGTGCCTATCCGGACARAACAACATGGGCTGACAGCACCAGCCTCATCGTTGTCGAATCCCTGCCTGGAAGGCACGCCGGGACGCAGCCCGCGCCGGGAAGTAGCCCGAAACACGGAAGGCCCGTGTCCAACACGGGCMCTTCCACGCAACGGTCAGTTCAAGTGGCCAGTGCCATTCAGGAAGCCGATGAAGACCATGATCCATCCTATGGAGACGAGGATGTCGATCCAGCCAAGGACCTTTCCGAAGGTTGCCGGACCATAGTATTTTTCAGCCTTCCTGGCTTGCACGAGGGCCAGGGGGCCGAAGACAATGCCGAGGACGAAGAATCCCAGGATCCCGAACATCACGGCTGCATCTTTTGCTCTCATGCCATCCATTGACAGGGCGGTTTCAACAGCAATGCTCGGGTCCTCGCCGTGCCGGACGGGACGCATGGTGGATCTGGAATGGGGCACGGGAGACCTTTCGACGGTGGCTGATGCGGGGGAATCCCGTAAAAAGCGCATGCCGATCGTCCCCCGTGCCTGAACATACCGGCAATCGCAGGATTCCCATACCTCCGGCCCCGAGCCGGTCATTMGTGTCGGCAAAACCAGTCGCTGCGCGCTTGCGGGCGCCGACTTCGACKGCTGGGCGTCAGTGGCKGGCCCCGGACAAAAGGACGGCGAAGAAGATGATCCAGGCGGCCGAGGCGATGACGTCGATCCAACCGAGGACCCTGCCGAGGGTTGCCCGGGTATTCAATGCTTCAGCCTTCTTGGCGGTGGCGATGGCCATGGGGCCGAAGACGATGCCKAGGAAAAAGAATCCTATGACTCCTAGAAATACAGCGTCTCCTTTGTGCTTTTCGCCCTCCGCGCGTTTGTCCGCACGGAGCTTCGCGGCGGAAGCCCTCTGCCTCTCCTCGAAATTTTCCTGGGCCCGGGCACGTCGTGAAAGCTCAAATTTGGACGGGGACACTGTGGAGACCTTTCGACGGTGGCTGATGCGGGGGAATCCCGCAAAAGCGCATGCCGATCGTCCCCCGCGCCTGAACATACCGGCAATCGCACGATTCCCGCACACTCCTGCCCCGGGGCCGTTCATTCGTGTCGGKAAGTCCGATCAACACTGCCACACACCGCACGTGCCGCTGCMGGGCAGTAGCCGCTGGCTCGCCTAGTGGTTCAAGTTGTTCACCATTGGCTCTTTCGCCGAGGACGAGCTCCCCGTTGAAGCCACGATGTCCGATGAGGTCGACATCTACCCCCTGGGMGACGACGACGCCGCGTCGCTCCCTGCCGACCCAGAATTGATCCTTTGAAGGACTCATGGACCAAGGAAGCGGTGGCACGTGGTACCCGGCGAGGAACTTGGCGGCATCGGTGCATTTGGTTTGTAACCGGTCGAGACAGCGTCCCCGCTAGGCTGGTGCTTCGAGCGGAGACGACGAGGAGGCGCTGTGATTCACGGACGCGATGACAGTGAGTGGGACGAGCTGGTTGTAGCTGGCCATAAATACCTGAGAGAGATCGCGTCGAAAGGCACCGTGGTTAATTATACCCAGTTCAATGACGAGCTGGAGGACCGKACGGGCTTGCAGGGCTTCGACTTCGAATCGGAACTTGGACGCGATCAGCTGAGCCACCTGCTTGGGGCCATCGCCGAACGCGACCGGGAGGACAACCCCGGCTTCATGATCACGTCCCTGGTCGGCMGAAAGGGTGACTACGGGCCTGGGAAGGGCTTCTACGAACTCGCGCATAGCTGGAACTACAAGTTCGATGCGTCAACGAAGGACGGCCGCTTCAACTTCTGGCAGGAGCAGCTCATGCTCACCCGCGCGGCCCTCGAGAAAGCACCGCGAGTCCGGTCGTAGGCCGCTTGGTCCCATACGCTTCGGCGATTGCGTTAATGGGTCCGGCGATAGCCGAAGCCGTKGGGAGTTGTGTCTGGGCGAACTGGGTTGGTTGGCGGTTGATGCCGGTGGTCGAAAAAGTTTTGGGTCGGCCGGTTGAAGGGCATTTATATGAAGGGTCGGCGCTGGCGCGCCTCCCCAGACAACTATTCGTTCCTCTCTGCGTCAGCATCTTGTTTCACAGATGTCCGCTGCGCGGCCATTGTTGACCTGATCGCTGCGCTCTCGTCCCTGATCGATTCCTTCCCGGATCCCTTCTCGTTGACCTCTTCTCGCTATCCGAAACCCTTCTGCTTCTCTCTGTGATTCCCTGCCGCCTGGCGGCGGCCTACCCCACAACCTTCGCTTACTGAAACTTCACCCTCTCTCCCTGGCGCTGCGCGCCCGGCCACCTACGCGCTCTCTTCTTGAAAACCCACACGTCACCTTGTTGCCGCTGGCTGCGTCCTCCTGGTTCCCGTTCCCGGTCTTCGCCCACTCCGCTTCGCTGCGTTCACTCAACCGCTCACTGCACCACAACCCGGCACTCTCCGGATGAAAACTTCCGCTGACTGAACGGACACCCTCACGGCTGCAGGCAGCGGACTGCGTCCGCGCCACGTCGGCCACCGGAGCCACACGACTACCCGGCGCTGCGCGCCTCCAGCTTCGTCCTGCGGACAGCTATCCCCTGCGGGGAGCTTGATGCCTCACGGCCACGGACTGCGTCCGTGCTGCCTGCGCTGCGCTGCGGCCCGGCATACTTGGCGTGCCGCGTCATGACCTGACGTTGCGTTCACCGGGAGTGATGGCCTGCGGCCGGCGGGCTGGTGCCATTGGGCAGCCGTTGGCTGGTCTCGTTGTCGAGGCGTCTGCCTGGTCGACGTGCTGTGCGTTTCTCGGGTGACTGCGTCACCTAGGGTGCCGGTCCGGTTCCCTCTGCACTGAGCTTTGCGTGTGGCTGGCTTCCCCTGCGGGGAGCGGATTGCGTCGCGTTCGGCTTCACGGTCTCGGCATGACTCGGTCAGGGTTGGGCCTGCGGCCGGCGAGGATGCTGCACTCTTTGAAGTCAGGATGGCTCAGTGGTGTGACCCGCAGTAAACCTCCCGGCACACGAGGCCGGCGAAACGATGACCTCTGAGGATTCAGGTCGGATGCGATGACCCGGCMCATCGTTACGCTCACACGTTCCGTTGAACTGAACCGGCTGACGGATTGGCGGCTGCTGCTCCACGTGGATCTCGAAGGGCTGCTCCTTCACGTGTGGCCGGCGGCTTCGGACAACAAGTGGCCACACATCTTTGGACTGGCCCGCAGCGTGCGGCCTGAAGACCACATCAAGCAGCTCAGCAATTCATGACGCGTCAGCGGCATCACCGTCACCCCCGCAGACTGAACCCGACAGCAGCACCCAGCCAGGCACAACTCGCCGGCCGCAGGCCACAACCCGGCCACCCCACTCCGGTCACATGCCGTCCTTGGACCCGGCCAGCTGCACAACTCTTGATCACCTCCCAACAACCCCGGCACCATATGACGCGCCAGCGGCATATCGGCCAGACAAAAAGCCCGGGGACACTTCAACGGCAGCCCACCACCCACCCACTCGCCGGCCGCAGGCCCCCGCGGAGCGGGTTGAAGGCCCGCCGCAGGCGCAACACGCCGCTCCGCAACCGATACCGGTTGATGAAAAAATTCTTCGGGAAAATCCAGAGAAAAGGCCGTCGGCCGGACGAAGCAGCCCACACTCAATCTGTAATGGCCCCGACGCCACAGGCCATCCAATCAGGACCTGCACGCAGCAGGCTGCGCCCGCCGGTAATTGCCCGCGAATACACCATCTCAAGGCCATAGAAGGCAGGGTGGGGGCCCCKAACCCGGCTTCCCGCGATACGGGCGGCAGACCTCAGCGTTCAGGGAATGTAATCGGCCTTTATCCCGGGCCTGGAGTTTCACGGGGCTGTATCCGAAAACTACGCATGGCTTCCAGCATGGAACAGCGCATTTACCGGCTAACCCGAGCCGGCGGKATCGATACAAACCCCACCCTTTTCGTGCAAACGGCCGGCACCTTCGCCTCGCCCGCCACCGAATACGGCCATCAAACGCGTGTGCCCCGGCTGGCAGGAACAGCACCGCTACCTGTCAATCTTCGCCGACGAACTCTCGCTCCTGGCCGGCAACTCCCCCGAGGTTCTCGGCTGGCTCCGCGACCAGGGCCGGTCCTTCGGGTCCGTCCGTTCCTGGCTACCCAGCGTCCGGAACAGTTGYCTCCCCTGCTGCGGAACAACCTGCTCAGCTACGGCACCCTCGTTTCGTTCGCACAGATCGACTCGGCCACCGCCAAAGAGGTTGCCGGCGCGATGGGCG
The DNA here is from genome assembly GCF_056394205.1 of Arthrobacter sp. 10T413_2. Lineage (NCBI taxonomy): Bacteria > Bacillati > Actinomycetota > Actinomycetes > Micrococcales > Micrococcaceae > Arthrobacter > Arthrobacter sp. 10T413_2. The sequence goes on from NZ_JBFTHK010000160.1 coordinate 5,261, forward strand.
AAGAGTGGACGCAGGAAGACATCCAGCACCTGGAGCCCTGCGACGTGCTCGTCCGCTCCCACGTTGAACCGCGGCGCCAGTCCGCCTTCATCGTCAAGCTCCCCAATTACGAAGCCGACGTGGCCGACTATCCCGCCACCCAGGGGTACGCCGACACGGCACTGAAAGAGACCGCCCTGTGAGTTCCCCCGCGCACCGCCACAGCACCGAKGGCATCCACGCCTCGATGCTCCCMTCCGCATGCACCGTCGACGACGTCGCGACCCACAACCGCGTCGACCCGTACTGGGACAGGCTGTGGGCGCCGGGCTCCCAGGCCGTCTGGACCACCGGGCAGCTGGAGCGCACCCGCGCCGACATCGGAGCCGGTCACACCAACAGCCGGCACCGGATGCCACAGGCAGAGGCCATGCGGCTGCTCACCACCAACAAGGGCCGCGCCGCCCGCCTGGCGGGATGGTCCGTCGTGGATTCCTGGCGCACGGTGTCCGCCGAACAGATGGCCGCGTTCACCGGCTGCCCTTTGTTCCTGGATCCGTCCTGCTCGAACATCGCCGCGTCCTTCTTGGTCGACCTGCTCGACTTCGGCACGTTCTCCCATCCGTCCCGCCGGCTGCCGGGCAAGGGACGGGGCATGCTGTACCGTCCCGGCAACTMCGACGCCTTCGACAAGCTCATCGCACCGACCCTCACCTTCCCGGAATGGGTCGCCGTCACCGGCGGCACCCCGTGGAGTTCCGGCGGCCAGTACGACCGGCACAACGTGCTCTCCGCCGAGCTCGCGCTCCGCGCCGCCGAGTACCTGCCCATCGGGGCAGTCCTGGGCGAGAAGCACGCGACCGTGGACCTGCTGGCCGGAACCGGCATCGGCAAGACAGTGAAAAACCCCGACAACCGCCGCGCCGACGGAGTCATCGTCCGGACCGACGGCATGCGCCTCGCCTACGAACTGACCGCCACGGCATCGGCCGCCTTCGAGAACAAGGTCCGCCGCTGGGCGAAGATCCTCTCCGAGCGCCCACTGGAAACCTCCGGACTCACGATCGTCTTCATCGCCGCGCCGCACCCGGACCGGCCAGTCACGGGTCGGGACCCGCGCGGAGAAATCTACCGGCGCCTGTCCAAGGTTCTCACCGAGTTCCCCGGCACCGGAAAGAACTCCCCAGCGGCAAGGATCGGCGTCGCGACCTGGGACGAATGGTTCCCGGCCCGGCACGAGCTGAGCGAAGAGTTCTTCACGCTGACCGCCGACTTCGCCGTCGGCGCCGGCCGCGGCGCGCAGAAGTGGGTGCCCCGCCAACTGCTCGGTGACTACGGCTTCACCCCGTGGGAGACGTTCGACCCGACCGCCGTCGTGGACAACGCCCCGCTCATCGCGGCGACACCGCACTGGTTCCGCAAGGGAGACCACACGCACCTGATCGGCACCCCCATGTCACGGGTCAGGGAGGAKATTCCGCAGCCCGCTCCGGTCCGTCCCGGGCTCGGCCTGCCGCTGCCACTCGGCGCCGCCCGCGGAGTCTCCGGCGGCGCGAAGCTGCCCGCCCGGCTGAGGATCGAAGCTTGAGCGGCCCTGCTACTGAGCCTTAACGACAACCGGCCGACCACGGCCTCGAAGCCGTCGGGTTTGCCGTCCACAAGGACTCAAGCACCGGGCCGAGCCGGACTTCCTGATCAACGCCGACTACCGACGGGAGGCCCAGGCCGACCGGGTATGCAATTCGTCAACGGGAACACCCCGACCTTCCTCTGAGACATGAACGCACTGTCCGCGCCGATGCTGAGATCGGAGGCTCGGAGAGGGGCTGCTGGGCTTGCCGGTTGAGGCGTGGGAGCGCCTGCGCCGTCAGGCGGAGGCCACCACGCTTTGACGGCGACGGCCCGGTAGCCGGCAGGCCGAGGCGACAACCAACAGCCCCGGTCAGTAGCCTCCGGATAGGTTCCGTGCCATGTCKAGGACGGGTTCAGGGGGCTCGCCGGTTTCAAGCCACTCCTTCGCGTTCACGGCCCGCCCGTTCAGGACCAGATCGGGCTGCAGAGTGAGGAAGAAGCCAGCAACCGTGCCAGGGTGAGCATTGGCAGGCAAGGCCTTCAGCACAAGGTGGAGCYAGGGGATCACGGCCCCAGGTGCGGTGAACTGCCATTGGGGAAACAACAGGTCTCCGTCCTGCCGGTACGCGTACAGCTCCCCTCTGTCGGMCAGATCCTGCAATGTCTCGGCGCTGAGTGACAGCCGCCGGGCGACTTCCTCAACGCCGACAGCTCCCCTGCCTGGCCCGGGTGCATCGGCTGCCGTTGCCGCGGCGGGCCCGGCCGCGTTGCTATCGATGCCGGAATACCGATCCCAAAAMTCTTTCTCTTCTTGCCTCATGCCAAAAAGCCTCACAAGTCCTCGTTGGCCAGATCGACCACCCACCGAGGCGACTCCTTGTTCAGACGACGGTCAGTGATGCACCGTAAGCGMGCCGCGGCAACCTGGAACTGTCGCTGCTCCGCCGCCTTAGCCAGCATGAGTTCGGTGTTATGTTGCCCGTCCTGGCCGCCGTCATGTCCGGCCCGGGCCAACAGTGCCTCGATCAGTGCGTCGTCCTGGATCATGGCCAGATCCCCGCAACCCAGCGACCGGGCTAGATCGGCCAGGTACTGGAACAGGTGTTGGTCCGGACCGGTGCGCTTCCAGTCCTGCGCGATCAGGGCCAAGAGCAGGTCGATGCGTTGTCTGTCGCGCTCCGAGAGCTCAAACGGAATGTCCGTCATGGCAGTATCATCCCTCGACAGGCAATCGATTGAAGTGGCTCCCCACCGGTGAGCTCCGCCCGGACGGCGCCAGGCAGCAGGGTTGACGAGGCCTCCACCTGATGGCCGATCTTGCTCATATCCGTCCGGTCAATGCGTTCGGAAACGACGTCCGCCACCCAGTCGCTGACGTGCTCGTAACCTTCGGCGTCAGCAATCTCGCGCACCAGGTCAGCCTCTTGTAGCGCCAGGCGGAAGCCGATGAGCCGACGTTCCCCTTTACTAGGACGACCTACGCCTCGGTTGGATGTAGCCATGGTTCTCACAGTCCTTGAATTCCAGCGTTCCAGGGGCCACCTGTCGACGTCATCATCCGCCGGCAAGGMGTTCGATTGAAATGACCGGGGTGGTGTTTCGTACCGTGGCAACGCCGTCCCCGCGCACGTCGATGAGCAGGGCCCCAGGCTGGCCGAGCTGGAGCTGCCCGATACTTAGCAGGGGCACGGTTTCCCCGTCCCTCCGGAGATCGGCCACCGGGATCCGAGCGTAGTCACCTAGCGGATATGTCCGGGCGGGGAGGCGGGTCATKGCGCTCCGGCCGGCTGCCAGGTCCAGGAGATAAATCGAGCCCGACGCGGTTGTCACCTGCCAGAGGCCCGCGTCGCCGTCAGTGAGGCGGCCGGTCAGTTCAACCATGTGAAGCAAAGTCTCACGGGCCGCAGGATCGCCCAACCCGTCGAGGGCTTCGAGATCCTTCACCTCMACGTTGGTTCCTGGGACGATCCGTTCCACAGCTTCATGGAACCAGGGCACGGTCCTCGCTGACACGGTGCGGCCGGGGCCGACGCGCACGACCAGGCACAGGGCCGCCGGGTCATCAGGATCCATGGCCCAGACTTGATCGAAGGCGATCTCCCAGCCCGCCTGAAGTATCTGCGCCCGCTGTACGGCGCTGGGCTGAACCACGGCCGGCCCCCTTTCCGTTCATTCGAATTCTAGGAACACGAATTGTCCACTAGCTTGCCGGAAAATTCGCGTCCCCGGAAATCGGGGCCAGCACGCCAGCCCGTCGGCGATCTCGTTCAGCGGGTGCCCGTCGTGGCCCCGGACCCATTCGAAGCGGATGTCGACGCCCCGTGCCGAGCCCAGGATGCGCTTGCATTCGTGGACGGAGTCGTGGTCCTCCTCGGAGAGGGGCTTCTCGGCGGCGGCACGCTCCAGCAGCTCCAGGGCCGCCTTCGAGTCCGTCAGGGCCGTCAAGGACCCGATGCCGTCCATCAKGACCGGGTGGAGGTTCAGGGTCGCCTGCAGGCCGCGGCGGATCGCGGCGAGCTTCCCGGGGCAGGTACGGCCGTGGTCGGACACGATGGAAACGGTCGTAGAACCAGCCCTTACTGATGGTGACCCGAACAACCAAGTCTCGCTGGAGCGCTCGCCACCCTTTCAAGCATCCTTCGTGGAAGTGTGGCCCTACACTGAGCGCATGACACAGACACAGACATGTACCGCCCCCACCGGGCGCGGTTGCCAAGCAAAGTGTTATGAAAGTGTTTATTCCAAAGGCTCAAGGGTTCAAAAACMCTTGAAATCTGTGGAGCTAAGGAGATTCGAACTCCTGACCTCTTCGATGCGAACTGAGCTATAGCCCCGAAGCAACGCCGGTCC
>NZ_JBFTHK010000161.1:0-9655 GCF_056394205.1 Arthrobacter sp. 10T413_2
CTGACCCGGGAACTGGAAACCCTGGCACTGGCCAAGAAAACCGCGCCTCCCAAACCCGTCAACCGGGCCTGGAACGCCTGACCTTCCCGGAGGTTTTCAAATGAGGCAACGAATCACTCTTCCCGGAGGTATTGCAATGAGGCAACAGGAACCCCTTGACCAGCCTTCGCTMGCGAATCTAAAGTCAAGAGAAGTGATTTTAGATCGTTGAGCCGGACATCGTGCCGAACCCCCGCCGTCCGGATCGGCAGGCCTTTCACAACAGATTCAGACCGTATTCACCCCGGATCAAAACCGGCACAGCGGAATCGAGCGGATCATGGCCAATGACGACATCGTGATCGTGGGCGGCGGCCTGGCGGGCGCCACCGCCGCCAAAACTCTGCGCACGGAGGGCTTCTCCGGGCGGATCGCGGTACTTGCCGCGGAATCCCACCCGCCATACTTGCGGCCGCCGCTGTCCAAGGACTACCTGCTGGCCAAGTCCGGCGAGGACGCCCTGCCGGTGGTTCCGGATGACTGGTACGGCGCGAACGACGTCGAGCTTCGGCTCGGCACCCGGGTCACGGGCCTGGACCCGGCCGGCAGGACCGTGGTTCTGGGCGACGGCACGCGGCTGGGCTACGCCTCCCTGCTACTCGCGACCGGGGCACGCCCGCGCAGCATCCCCCTGGCGGGCAGCGGGCTCTCCGGGGTCAGCACCTTCCGCAYGGTGGAAGACAGCCGCCGCCTGCGCGCCGCGCTCGCCGAAGGCGGCCGGAACGTGGTGATGGTCGGCTCGGGCTGGATCGGGATGGAACTGGCCGCGGCCGCGAGCAGCTACGGCAACGCGGTCACCCTGCTGGGCCTCGAAGAGGTTCCGCTGGCCGCGGMGATCGGCCCCGAACTGGGCGGCTTCTTCCGCTCGCTGCATGAGGCCAACGGCGTGCGGTTCCTGCTGCCGGCCTCGGCAGCAGAAATCACGGGCACCTCCGGGCGGGTCACCGGCGTCCGTACCGACACCGGCGAGGTTCTCCCGGCAGATCTTGTGGTCATTGCCGTGGGGGTGGTTCCGGAAACGGGGCTGGCCGAGGCTGCCGGCATCGCAGTCCGCAACGGCATCCTCACGGACGCCTCGCTGCGCACGTGGACGGCGGGGATTTTCGCCGCCGGGGACGTTGCCAATGCCCTGCACCCGTTCACCGGCGAGCACCACCGCAGCGAGCACTGGTCCAACGCCCTCAACGGCGGCAAGGTCGCCGCGCAGGCCATGCTCGGCTTTGATGCCGTGCTGGACACGGTCCCGTACTTCTACACGGACCAGTACGACGTCAGCATGGAGTATTCGGGCTTCCCGTCGCTCGTTGCCGGGCCTCCGGTGATCCGCGGCTCGCTTGCGGAGAAGTCGTTCATGGCCTTCTGGCAGCGCGAGGGGCAGGTGGTCGCCGGGATGAACGTCAACTGGCCCCGCGCCGCCAAGCCGCAAAAGGCGATCAAKGCGCTCATCGGCGCACGCGCCGCCGTCAGTCCTGCCCTCCTTGCGGATTCCTCAGTGCCGCTGGACCAACTCCTGGACTAGCTCCCGTTCAGCTCCTGCCGGACRCCTGACGCGCCACGGTGCCCGCAGTCTGGATGCTGGACTCATGCCCGGCCATGCCGGCCTGGCGTGCCCGCGCGTAGGCGCCCGGCAGCGCGGCGAGCAGGGCATCGACGTCGGCGTCGGTGGAGGAATGGCCTAAGGTGAAGCGCTGTGCGCCCCGCGCCGTATCCTCGTCCAGGCCCATGGCCAGCAGGACATGGGACGGTCTCGGAACGCCCGCGGTGCAGGCCGAGCCGGTGGAGGATTCGACGCCGGCCAGGTCCAGGAGGAACAGTAGCGAGTCGCCCTCGCAGCCGGGGAACGTGAAGTGGGCATTGCCGGGCAGCCGCCCGGGGCCCGGGGCGCCGCGCAGCACGGCCTCGGGGACGGCGTCGCGGACTCCCTCGATCAGCCGGTCCCGCAGAGCCGCGATCCGTGCGGATTCCTGGGCGAGCCGGCCAACAGCTGCTTCGGCGGCCGCGGCGAAGGCGGCGATCGAGGCGGTGTCCAGGGTGCCKGACCGCACGTCGCGCTCCTGTCCGCCGCCATGCTGGACCGGCGTCAGTTTGACCGCCCGGCCCAGAAGCAGCGCCCCGACGCCCACGGGGCCGCCGATCTTGTGCCCGGAGATGGACATGGCATCCAGGCCCGTGCCGCGGAAATCGACGGAGACCGAACCAAAGGCCTGGACGGCGTCGGAGTGCACCGGGACGCCGGCACGGTGTGCCAGCTCCACGATTTCGGCGATCGGCTGTACGGTKCCGACCTCGTTGTTKGCCCACATGACGGTCACCACGGCGATCGATGCCGGATCGCGGGACAGTTCCGCCTCCAGCGCGGCCAGTTCGACGACGCCGTCAGCGTTGACGGGCAGCCAGCAGACGTCGGCCCCTTCGTGCCGCTCCAGCCATTCCACCGCGTCCAGGACAGCATGGTGCTCGACGCCGGAGCACAGGATGCGCGTACGCGCGGGGTCCTGGGCGCGACGGGCCCAGTAGAGCCCCTTCACCGCCAGGTTGTCCGCTTCCGTGCCGCCGGAGGTGAAGATGACTTCGGAGGGGTGGGCCCCTGCCGCGGCGGCGAGCGCCTCGCGTGCGTCCTCCACGACACGACGCGCCCGCCGGCCAGAGCCGTGCAGCGACGAGGGGTTGCCGGTCCGGGACAGTTCGCGCGTCAGTGCCGCCAGAGCCTCCGGGGCAAGGGACGTGGTGGCGGCATGATCCAGATATACGGGCACACGCCAATTCTACCCGCGGCCGGGCGCCGCACCCGGGGTGTCACGATGGCAGGACCCGGGCGCAGCACTGGCCCGGCCGCGCGGCCCCCTGCGCCCTGAGGTCTTCGATGGCGAGCGCCTCCACACGACCCGGGTCGATTCCCAGTGCCGCGGAAGCCCCGGCGAGGAAGGCCCCGTTCATGGCGCAGACCACGTCCGCGTGGCCGGCGGCCAGGCGATGGAACGGGCAGTTCAACAGCAGCAGGCCCCCGCCGCCGTCGTCCGCGGGGCAGTAGCCTTGCCCCGCCAGGAAGTCCGCGAACGGGGCGGCACTGCCGGCGCCGCCGGCGGTTTCCGGCTCCCCCGCGGCGCCGGCCCCGTCCGCCGCGCGGTCCGCGGCGCGAACTGCCGCTTCGCCGGCTGACTTTCCCCTGGCCCGGGCGGCTGCGAGCAGCGCATCCCGGGGCGATCCGCCGTCGTGTATTGCAGCTTCGACMGCGGAAACCAACAGCTCCGCGGCGAGGTCATAGTGGCGGTCGGGGACCGAAGCTGCCACTTCGTCCACGGCGGTACGGTACAACTTCGCGGGCCGGCCGGAACCGGGGCCCTCCCGTCCTCCGAGCTTGCGAAACTCCGCGATCAGCAGCCCGTCGTTGACGAGCCGGTCCAGATGGAACGAGGCGGTGCTCCTGGCCAGGCCCAGGGCCTTCGCGGCATCGTCCCGGCCCACGGCGTCCGGCGCCGCGGCGACGAAGTCGAACAGCCTTCTGCGGTTCTCATCCCCCAGCGACGCGACCGCCGCAAGTCGGCGGCTCCACGCAAGTTTGGTCATGAGGCAAGGATATCTCTAAAAACAAGAATCATTGCTTAATCAGTTCGCAGCGTTCTAAAATCGGAATATCCAACTTTAGAAGGAATATGCCATGAAAGCCTCCCCAACACTCGCCACTCCGGCACAGCAGCTTAAGGCGGACCCGCATCGCCAGGCCTTCCTGTTGTTGCGGACCGTCTTTACGGTTGCGCCGATCCTGTTCGGCCTGGACAAATTCACGAACCTGCTGACCGACTGGACCATGTACCTGGCCCCCGTGGCGACCTCTGTGGTCCCCCTGCCGGCCCAGACCATCATGTACATCGTGGGCGGGGTCGAAATCCTCGCCGGCGTGCTGGTGGCGCTGCGCCCCCGCCTGGGATCGGCCGTCGTGGCTGTCTGGCTGCTGGGCATCATCATCAACCTGATCGTCCTCGGCAGCTTCTACGACGTCGCACTGCGTGACTTCGGGCTGCTCGTGGCCRCCCTGGCGCTGAACAGGCTGTCCCCGCGCAAGGCCTCAAAGGCCACAGCTACCGTGTAGGCCGCTGCGCAACGGCCCTACGCCAGGACGCGGACGGCGCGCGGAACCACCTCGATGGTCAGGGGAAGCGCGCCAATCYGCTCGCCGTCGGCGTAGGCCACGACGTTGCCGGCGGTGAGTTCCACCTTCCGGACCCGGCGCAGGTGCACGGCGGGGTGGTCCACGTGCCGGCCGGAAAACACCTTGGGGAACACGGCCAGCAGGCCGGTCCGGGACACGCGGCTGACAATGAACAGGTCCAGGAGCCCGTCGTCGAGGACGGCTCCCGGGGTGATCCTCATCCCGCCGCCGGCCAGGGACTCCAGCACCCGCTCGCAGGCCGCCGGCAGGTTGTGCCGCGGCAGGCCCAGCGCCCGGTCAACGGCCCGGGCCAGTCCGGCATAGCTGTCCTCGCACAGCAGCAGGACATCCGCCCCGGCCGCGCGGAAGTGCGCCGCGGCGTCCTTCCCGGCATGCCGCGCACGGCCAAAGGCTGCACGGGGATTGACGGCGAGGGCGATAAGAACGCGCTGAATTATGCCAGCCGCCGGGAACCATCCCGGTACACGCGCTCGTTGTTCCTCCAGCCGGTTAAACTGGCCACGTCGGGCGTCCGCGAACGGTCCGGCGTCTTCACCGCCGGCACCATCAATGAAAAGGATTTCTGTTTGACGCAGGGCAGCAGCTCGCATTACCAGGTCCTCAGGATCCCCGTGACGGCGACGGACAAGGAGATCAAGGTCGCGTACCGCAGGGCCGCCCGGCTCGCCCACCCGGACCACGGCGGCGATCCCGCAGCGTTCCGGCGCGTCACCCTMGCCTACGAGACCCTCATCGACGCAAAGCGCCGCGCAGACTACGACCGCTCCTACGGCAGCGGCCCGGGCGGGCCCTACTCGACGGCCGCCGACGACGAGGGCGCCCACTTCGATGCCCCGGCCGCGGGCAGCAGGGCTTCGGCCAATGTGCGCCGCCCCAACACGCCCCGGAATACCGCGGCGGACGCGCCCGTCTATGTTCCGCMCTTCGACCAGTTGGGCGACGGCACCGCGGTGTCGCTGATTCCCGCGGACGTGGCACGGCAGCAGGTCCACKGGATGCCCCGCAAACGCGGGATCTTCGGGGCCGAGGCCCGGATTCAGCGGGAGATGCGCACGGTKCAGCTCATCAGCCGGCAGGTACTGACCGCCATTCCGTCGGCGCGTCTKGTCAACGGACTGCAGTCTCCTGCGGATAGCAGCCACATCGACCACGCGCTCCTGGCCGGCTACCGGCTCGCAATCATCGGTTCCATGCTGCTGCCGCCCGGCGCCTATGCGTGGAACGGCAGCACATTGACACATGGCGGACGGTCCGTGGCCCCGCCCCAGCTGGCCCACGTTGTGCGCCGGATGCAGGACATTTTCCCCGAGCTCAATGTCACCGGCTGGATTGTCATCCACAGCACGGACGGCAATCTGCACCAGCCGGTCATTGACCGGCACCGCCGTGCGCCCGGCGGCCAGGGCGGCGGCTATGGGGAGAGCTCGGGGCTGGTTGAKGTGGTCAACGCCRCAGGCCTGGCCCGCGGCCTGAAGCAGTTCCTCAGTTCGGGYCCGGCGCCCAACACCGTCAACGTTCCCGTGCTGGCCCGGCTGCTGCGCGGAATGCACTAGCCCGGCTCGCTAGGATGGGACGGTGTTCCGCATCCTCTTCCACACCCCCGAAATCCCCGGCAATACGGGAAACGCCATCCGGCTGGCAGCCATCACGGGCGCCGAACTGCATCTGGTGGAGCCCTTGGGCTTTGATTTTTCCGATGCCAAGCTCCGGCGCGCCGGCCTGGACTACCATGACCTCGCCGTGGTGACAGTGCACCCGGACATCGAGGCGGCTTGGGCGGCGCTGAAGCCTGAGCGGGTGTTTGCCTTCACGTCCGACGGCGAAACCACCTATACAGACATCCGTTACCGCGCGGGGGACGTCCTGCTGTTTGGCCCTGAATCCGTGGGCCTGCCTGAGGAACTCAAGCACAGTCCCCATGTGACGTCGCGTGTCCGCCTGCCGATGCTGCCGGCCCTGCGGTCACTGAACCTTGCCAACGCGGCATCCATCGCCGTCTATGAGGCGTGGCGCCAAAACGGGTTCGCCGGGGCCAAGCTGTAACGGATCTCTTCCGACCGGCCGCGGGCCGGTCAGGGCCGGCGGCCGACCCGCAGGGAACCTCACCGGGAGCCCCCGCACGAAGAATCCCGCAGGTTCCGCCCATCCGGGCTTCCGGCTGCGCCGAATCCCTCCTGAAGGCCGAAGCGGTTCTGGAGGCGGCCGCGCGAGCGATCGCCACAGCACATMGTGGCGGGACAACCGAAGGGAGCGAGGAGCGGCCGGTGAGAACAACACATCTGGAGCGGCGCCCTGCCCACGAGGCAACGGCGGCCCGCGAGCCGCAGGCTGACCGTACTGGCCCGCGCACTGCGGCTGGCGCCTTATGCTTGGGGGTGATGGAAACTCCGAACGCCCCGAACCCCGAKGCCGCCGCCCCCGCCGGCACTTCCGCCGACATCAACAGCCGGCTCGKCAGTCTGCTGGAACTGATTGCCCAAGGCGATCAGGCAGCTTTCGCGGAATTTTACGGCCTCACCTCCCGGCGGGTATTCGGCATGGCACGCCGGGTCCTGATCGACGCCGAGCTCAGCGAGGACACCACGCAGGAAGTCTTCCTTCAGGTTTGGCAGAACGCCGCCAAGTTCAATGCCGCCGCCGGCAGCCCGCTCGCCTGGCTCATGACCATCTCGCACCGCCGCGCCGTGGACAAGGTGCGGTCTTCCCAGTCCGCCACGGACCGCGAAGCCAAGTATGGTGCCAGCAGCCAGGAGATCGAGCACGATTCCGTCTCGGACGAGGTCGGCAGCCGGCTGGAGGCCGAGGCGGTGGTCCGGTGCCTGGAGACCCTCACCGATACGCAGCAGGAGTCCGTGCGCCTGGCCTACTACGGCGGCCTCACCTACCGGGAAGTCGCCGAGCGGCTGAATGCCGCGGTTCCCACCATCAAGTCCCGCATCCGCGATGGACTCATCCGACTGAAGACCTGCCTGGGGGTGAGCTGAATTGACCGACATGAATGCACATGACCACAACCGCCTCCCCGGCGGCTTCACGGAGCACATCGCCACCGACCTGGCGTCCGGCCGCGTCGCGGATCTTGCCGAGGTCTATGCCCTCAACGCCGTCGACGGCGCCGAACGTGCCGAGATCGAGCATTTCCTCGCCTCCGCACCGGCCGCGGACCGGGATGCCTTCAACGAGCGCGTCCGGCAGGCCCGGGAGACCCTGGCCACCAGCTTCACCGCGGAGGAGGAGCCTCCGGCCGGGCTGCTGGAGCGGATCATGTCCTCTTTGCCGGCGCAGGCGGCAGGGCAGTCCCCCGCCGTCGTGCCACGCGCCGGTTCGGAGCCGCAATTGACGCCTGTGGTGCCGCACCCGGTACGCGACGCCACCGAACTTCCGGTCACTGACGAGCTCGGCGCCGCCCGCAAGCGCAGGKAGGAACGCCGCCGCCCGCAGGGCATGCGGAACTGGCTTGTCGGGGTCGCCGCCGCGGCCGTCATCGCCCTGGGCGGTGTGGGCGTCAGCGCGTATGTGGCGAACCAAAACGACCCGCTGAACCAGGTGATGCAGGCCAGCGACGTCCGGCAGGCCACTGTTGACGTCAACGGAGGCGGCACCGCCACCCTGTCGATTTCGCCGTCCAAGGACGCCGCCGTTATCAAGATGAACGGCGTTCCGGCTCCCCCGGCGGGCAAGGTGTACCAGATGTGGCTGATCCCCAAGGACGGCTCGGCCCCGGTGTCCCAGGGCCTCATGGATGCCGAAGCCTTGTCCAAGCCGGCCGTCGTCAAGGGCATTGGCTCCGCCGCGGCCCTTGGCATCACCGTGGAACCCGCGGGCGGGTCCGCGTCGCCGACCCTGCCGACCGTCGCCGCCGCACCGCTGGGCGCGTAGCAGGACAATCCAGCAGKAAATAAGAAGCCGCCCGGGCCGTGGCACCTTCGGTAGAAGGAGCCAGGGCCCGGGCGGCTTCCTGCGTCCAGCGCAGCTGGATTCAGACGCGGCTAGATGACGAGCGAGAGCAGCATGATCAGGCCGAAGCTCACCACGGAGATCAGAGTCTCCATGACGGACCAGGTCTTGAACGTYTGGCCCACGGTCAGCCCGAACAGCTCCTTGACGAGCCAGAAGCCGGCGTCGTTCACGTGCGAGAAGAACAGCGATCCTGCACCGATGGCGAGGGCCAGCAGTGCGGCGTGGGTCGGTGGCAGCGAACTGGCGAGCGGTGCCACGATCCCGGCGGCCGTCACGGTAGCGACCGTGGCCGAGCCCGTCGCCAGGCGGAGGGCGACGGCCACGATGTAGCCGAGCACGAGGACGGACATGTTGGTCCCCTCGGCCCAAGCCTTCACAGAGTCACCCACGCCCGCACCGATCAGCGTCTGTTTGAAGCCGCCACCGGCGCCGACGATCAAGAGGATCCCGGCGATGGGGCCGAGGCTCGCACTGATCCTGCTTGTGATCTTGCTGCCGTTGAGCCCGACGGCGTAGCCGAAGGTCACCATGGCCAGCAGGACGGCAAGCGTCATTGCGACGAGCGGCTGTCCGACGAAGTCGAAGAACGTTCGGATGGCCGGGGCGGTCTTGGGGTCAGGCCAGATGATGTCCATGACGGCCTTGAGCAGCATGAGCACCACGGGGAAGATGATGGTCAGCAACGTGACCAGGAAGCTCGGCGGGCGCTTGACGCCTTCCATGTCCRCGCCGTGCACGGTGTCGATGCCGCCCGCGACGGCGGGGGCGCCCACGGGCACCCACCGGGCTGCCAGTCGGGAGAAGAGCGGACCACAGATGATCACCGTGGGGATGGCGACGAGGATGCCAAGGGCCAGGGTGGTGCCCAGTTCAGCTTTGACGGCACTGATCGCGATCAGCGGCCCCGGGTGCGGCGGCACCAGGCCGTGCAGCACGGACAGGCCGGCCAGCGCCGGAATGGCGATGCGCATGAGCGGCATCTTCGAGCGCTGGGTGACCAGGACGATCACGGGCAGCAGCAGGACGAGACCGATCTMGAAGAACATCGGCAGGCCGATGATCACGGCCACGAGTGTGATCATCCAGACCAGCTTGTTGCMGGTGGCCTTGGCCAGGAGGGTGTCKACCACCCGGTTGGCGCCGCCGGAGTCGGCGAGCAGTTTGCCGAGCATCGCGCCGAGCGCGATCAGCAGGCCGACTTCCTTCAGGACACCGCCCACGCCGTCTTCGAAGTTGGCGATCACCTTGGCCGGGYCCACGCCGGCGGCGAGGCCCACGAAACCGGAGCCCAGCACCAGGGCCAGGAAGGGGTGGAATTTGAACTTGGCGATCAGTACCACGATCAGGGCGATGCCCAGACCGGCGACGATCAGTAGTTGGGTGTCGATGCCGGTCCCGGCCTCGACGGCAGCCGGAAGCTGCGTTGCTATMAGAGATTTCACAAAAATTCCTTGGTCGGCTGCGGAACGCGGGAAGGCTCAGGGC
>NZ_JBFTHK010000162.1:0-9617 GCF_056394205.1 Arthrobacter sp. 10T413_2
GTACATAGGTCTGCCAGTTCGTGTTGGTCACAAAGGAAATGGCCGTGTTCATGGCCACCCACGGGTCGACGCCGGGCAGGGAACCGCTGCCGGGCAGGACGCCCTGCAGCCGCTGCAGGCCGAACACGGCCAGGATCGAGACAGCGGAAAACGCCAGGACGCTGCGGAGGTAGACGGACCACGTCTGGTCGGTGCCGGCGTCGACCCCGGCGAGCCGGTAGAAGAGCCGCTCGGGCCGGCTGGACGTCGTGCCCTCGAAAACCCGGGCCAGGTAGATGCCGAAGGGCTTGTGCAGGCCTGCCAGGACAATGAGAAGTGCCGCCACCTGGATGACAAAGGATGCAGTGTTGAAGGTCATGATCCGCTCACCACTTTTCCGGATGGATCAGGACCACCAGCAGGTAACCGAAGAGACCCAGTCCGGCAATGAGCAGGACGAGCCACATGATCGCGTCGGCGCTCATTGTCCGCCCTCCGGCCGGTCATCGGGGGCGCCGACCATCCCGGCCAGGACGTGACCGATCCACATGACGAACCCCATGGACACCATGAGGATTCCGATAACAGCCACATCGGCCATTGCAGGTTCCTTTCATTCGCACCCCGGTTTGCGGGGCTAGGCCCAGTCAAACCCCGGGGAACCCGGAAAGGGCCGCCGCTAATGGATTCTTAATGCCGTCCGGCAGATCTTGACGGTTTCCTTACGACTGCTCCCCGCGCATGCCCGCGGCCGCGGCCGTAACAGCGTCAAGGAATCATCAAGATCGGCCGGAACCAGCCAGGCAGGGGCTGCCGCGGTGATAGTTTCGGCGTAGCCGGTGTGCGGTGCCGTGCGGCGCCCTGTGCCGTGACGAGAGGAAGACATGACCACGCTGAGCAGGCCACCGGCCGATCCATCGGCATTTCGGGCCGGCCGCCGGACCACACTGAGGAACTGGCTCCTGTTCGGGCTGCAGGACAGCAAGGGAACCCACCAAGGGCCCGGGGCCGTCAGTGACAGCCATCTGAAAAAACACACGTGGTGGCAGGTCATGTGCCTGACGGGCGTGGACTACTTCTCCACGCTGGGCTACCAGCCCGCCATCGCCGCGCTCGCGGCCGGCGTGATTTCGCCGCTGGCCACCCTGGTCCTGGTCGCCGTGACCTTGCTCGGCGCACTGCCCGTGTACCGCCGGGTGGCCGGCGAAAGCCCCCGCGGAGAAGGGTCCATCGCCATGCTGGAGCGGCTCTTGCCGCGCTGGGGCGGAAAACTCCTCGTCCTGGTCCTGCTGGGGTTCGCGGCCACCGACTTCATGATCACCATGACGCTCTCCGCCGCCGACGCGACCGCGCACGCCATCGAGAACCCTTTCGCGCCCGCCTGGATGCAGGGCCAGAACGTCCCGGTCACCTTGTTCCTGCTGGCCTTGCTCGCGGCGGTGTTCCTGCGCGGGTTCAAGGAGGCGATCGGCGTCGCCGTCGTCCTCGTGGGGCTCTACCTCGGCCTGAACGTCATCGTGGTTATCACCACGATCTTCGAAGTGTTCACCCACCCGGTGGCGGTGGACAACTGGTGGTTGGCGCTGACCACGTCGCACGGCAACCCGCTGATGGTGGTGGGCATCGCGCTGCTGGTATTCCCGAAGCTGGCCCTGGGCCTCTCGGGCTTCGAGACCGGCGTCGCCGTCATGCCGCAGATCCGCGGCCATGCCACGGACACCGAGGCGAACCCCGAGGGCAGGATCAAGGGCGCGCGCCGCCTGCTGACTACGGCGGCCGTCATCATGAGTGCCTTCCTCATCACGACCAGCTTCACCACCGTGGTGCTCATCCCGGAGCAGGAATTCCAGCCCGGCGGCCAGGCTAACGGGCGAGCCCTGGCCTTCCTCGCCCACGAATACCTGGGCGCAGGCTTCGGCACCGTTTATGACATCAGCACCATCGCCATCCTCTGGTTTGCCGGGGCGTCMGCCATGGCCGGGCTCCTGAACCTCGTTMCCCGGTACCTGCCCCGGTACGGCATGGCCCCGGAATGGGCCCGCGCCGTCCGGCCGCTGGTTCTGGTCTTCACGCTCGTGGGATTCCTGATCACTTGGCTCTTCAACGCCGACGTCGACGCCCAGGGCGGCGCCTACGCCACCGGCGTCCTGGTCCTGATGACGTCGGCAGCGGTCGCCGTGACGTTCTCGGCGCGCAGCAAGGGGCAACGCAAGCGCAGCATCGGGTTCGGGATCATCGCCGTCGTGTTCATCTACACCACGGTGGCCAACATTTTCGAGCGGCCCGAAGGCATCCGGATCGCGGCGCTCTTCATCCTCGGGATCATCGTCATCTCGCTGCTCTCGCGTATCCGGCGCTCCTTTGAGCTCCACGCCACCCATGTGCGCATGGACACCCGGGCCCTGGAATTCCTGGCCGCCAACGAAACCGGACCCATCGCGCTCATCGCCCACGAACCGCTGCGGCTCAGCGCCGAGGCGTACCGGGACAAGCTGACGTCAGCCATCGAGGTCAGCCACCTGCCGGTGGATTACCAGGCCCTGTTCCTGGAAGTCGTGGTGGACGACTCCTCGGACTTCGAGACCGAACTCGAGGTCCACGGGGTGATCCGGCACGGGTACCAGATCCTGGAGGTCCACGGTCCCGTGATTCCCAACACGATCGCCTCCGTACTGCTGCACATCCGCGACKTCACCGGGCTGATGCCGCACATCTACTTCCGCTGGACGGAGGGTAACCCGATCACCAACCTCATGCGGTTCCTGGCCTTCGGCGAAGGCGAAATCGCCCCGGTGACCCGTGAAGTGCTGCGCGAGGCCGAACCGGACGTCACGCGGCGTCCCTGGGTCCATGTCGGCTGACGCTCCCGCAGATAATCGCCGTCGGGCATAAACGCTCCCGCACACAAACACCCCTCCGGAGGAATCCTCCGGAGGGGTGTTGTGGTCTTCGGGGACAGTGTCCCGGCCGGGCGGCCGGGACTTGTCCTGTGTACTTAGAGCGGGCGGATGTTCTCAGCCTGCGGGCCCTTCGGGCCCTGCGTGACGTCGAATTCAACCTTCTGGTTCTCGTCCAGCGAGCGGTAGCCGCTGGTTGCGATTGCCGAGTAGTGGGCGAAAACGTCGGCCGACCCGTCATCCGGGGCAATGAAGCCAAAACCCTTTTCGGCGTTGAACCATTTAACTGTGCCTGTAGCCATGCCTTTATCCTTCTGAAATGCTGCTGATCTCCGGCGGCCATGAGGCCAACGGCTGCGGAGACATTCGTCCGCTGTCCCCCAACGTACGGGGCCGGGGGCCATGGTGCAAGAGGCCGACGGGGGCATTTCGTCCCGTCCCGGGACTATAGTCGGGGCACGATGACAACAATCTCGGTGGTTATCCCGACCAGGAACGACGCCGGCATGCTCKCCGCGTGCCTGGCTGCGCTCGTTGCCCAGACCCGCCCGGCCGACGAAATCGTCGTCGTGGACAACGCCAGTACGGACAACACTGCGGAGGTCTGCGCCGCTGCGGGGGCGCGGCGGCTCGCCGTCGAACTCCCGGGCATCGCCGCCTGCACGGCACACGGCTTCGATGAAGCCGGCTCCGAGCTGATTGCCCGGCTGGACACCGACTCGATCCCGCCCGCCGACTGGCTCGAACGAGTTGAGGCAATCCTCGAGGAGGCCGGACCGCTGTCCGCCGTGTCCGGTCCCGGCGACTTCTACGGCGAGACCCGGTTCGCCCGGTGGGTGGGCGAAAGCGTMTACATACCCGGGTATTTCTGGGCCATCGGGTGGCTGCTGGGTCATCCGCCGCTGTTTGGCTCCAATTTCGCCATGCGGTCCGACGTCTGGGACCGGATCCGGGGCTCCGTTCACCGGGGCGTTCCGCCGGTCCACGATGATCTCGACATTTCCTACCAGATCCCGCCCGACGTGAAGGTGATCGCTGATCCCACGCTGCGCGTGCAGGTCTCCGCACGGCCGCTGGCGAGCTGGCATTCCGTCGGGTGCCGGCTGTCGATGACGTGGACCACGTTCGGCATCGAATTCCGGGAAGAGGGACCCTTCCGGCGGCGCMGACGCCGGCGGCAATGGGAACGCGACCCCTCGCGTCAGGCGGATCCGTAAAGCGCGAGCAGGTCCCGGCTCATTTGGTACGGCGAGGTCTCACTCGGGCTGTGCCCGCCCCGGTAGACCGCGATCCGCGCGCCGATGGACT
This sequence comes from Arthrobacter sp. 10T413_2, assembly GCF_056394205.1. NCBI lineage: Bacteria > Bacillati > Actinomycetota > Actinomycetes > Micrococcales > Micrococcaceae > Arthrobacter > Arthrobacter sp. 10T413_2. The sequence goes on from NZ_JBFTHK010000162.1 coordinate 4,185, forward strand.
CTGCGAAGCGGCGGTGCAACGCCAGCGGCCAGAGATCATGTTCGCCGACGGTGACGAACTTCGGCAGCGGCGCGCCGGCCAGTGCCGCCCTCAGATCCGGCGCATGCTGCATCAGAGCGATGATGTCGGTCACGGAGCTCCGGCGGGTGAACCGGAACCGGTATTTCACAAACCGTATCCGTTTGGGCGCGACACGCACGATGTTGATGCGGATACCCCAGATCATCAGCGCGGCGCCGATCCGCGGGCTGACCCAGCGGCTGATCCAGCCGACGCGCTGGAYGCCCCGGAAACACTGGCCCGGCTCCGGCGGGCAGCTGATCAGGGTGAGGCTCCGGAACTTTTCCGGGCGGCGGGTAAAGGCGAGCTGGGCGACGATCGCGGCGAACGAATACCCCACGACGTGCGCCGGGCCGTCCTCGGCGTCCAGCATGGCGATCAGGTMATTGGTGAACAAGTCGTAGTCGTAGTGGGCGCGGGGAGGAACGAGGTTTTCGGGGCCCGCCGCGGCGGATTCGAACTGGCCGGCAATGTCACAGCTCAGGACAAAGTACCCGGCCGCGGCKAGCTCGGGCAGCATCAGCACAAAGTCTTCCTTGGACCCGGTCGCGCCCGGAATCAGGAGCACCCGGGGGTTGCCCGGTGTGCCCATGGAGAGGGTGGCGAGGGTTCCGCTGGGTGCCCCGAAGGTGCCCCGCACGGCGCCTTCGGGCACGGAGGCCCAGTCCGCGTCGCCCAGGGCCGCATCCCGGCGGGCGGCCTCATCGACCAGCGCCGATCCGAACCCCTCAGGTTCCTGATCGTTTTGTGCGTTGCTCTCGGCAGCCACCATGGACTAAACATAGCCCGGTGCGGCCGGGGCCGGGGCGGATCGGGCAGGACGGGCGGCGCTCACGCCACTTTGCGCACAAAGGCGTGAAGCCGGCGGTAGACCTCCTGCGATTCCGGGTAGCGGAAGTTCTGCTGCCAGGTGTGTTMGGTGTTGGAGTTGTCCCAGCCGTAGATGAGGCTGTCCACGGGGACGGAGTGTTCGCGCAAGCGGGCGATGAAGTTCACATTGGCGGCGTAGAAGAAGTCCCGTTCCGAGGTGGTCACAAAGACCGGCGGGAAGCGGGAATCCAGCCACTCGATCGGGGAGAGGAAGCCCGCGCCCTTGCGGAGGGCCTCCAGGTGGCCGGTGCCGGAGCCCGGACGGCCTACCAGGCCGCCAATGCCGCGGCGCAGGCGTCCGACGACGACGCCTGCGTTTTGGCCGTCGGAACCGAGCGCGGGCAGCAGCATGCGGACGAAGTTCAGGCTCAGCACGAAGCCCTGTTCGAAGAAGACGGAAAAGTCCACCACGCTGCAGTGCTGGACCAGGCCCTTGAAATCGGATGCAGGTACGGCCGGTATCAGGCCGTGATGCCGTGCCAGTTCGGGACGGAAACTGGCGGCGGTCAGGAGGGCCGCGATTTGGCCGCCGGCGGAGTCGCCGCCCAGTACGAGCCGCGATGCGTCGCCGCCATAGCCGGCGATGTTCTGCCGGACCCAGGTCAGCGCGGCATTCGCGTCCGCCAGGACGTGGCCCATGTGGAAACGCGGAGCCTTCCGGTAATTCACGTTGACCACCACCATGCCGCCCTCGGCCTGGTTTGCGCAGTACTTGGTCAGCGAGGACTTGTCCCCGGAGGTCCAGCCGCCGCCGTGGAAGTACACGTAAACGGGGAGCGCCCCGCCGGACTCGCCGGGCGCGGTMGCATCGGCTGCGGGGGTGCCGCCGGCGGGAGATGGGGTGATGACGTCGAGGCGGTGGTCCCGGATGCCGTCGCCCACGAAATCGATGTCGTGGACGTATTCGACGCCGGTGATGGGGTCGACGTTGAAACGGGAGTTCTCGCTGGCCCGTACGGAGTGCATCAGCACCCGCCAGGTCCACACCGGAACCCTACGCAGGACATTCCTGGCCTTGCGGGCCAGGGCGAAACTGCCGCCGGATTGCGGGGTCCGGTGCCGGGCCCGGGGAAAGGACGACGCATGGTGCGTTGGCCAGCGGGCCGGGGAGGTCATGGATCAATTCTATCTGGCACACCCGTGCTACATCCGTGAGGGCAGCCTGCCCTCAGGCGACGTCACGGTTTGCGGCCCGGAGGGTTGCCCGGTGCCGCGGGCTCAAGGCTTCTCGACGATAGTGCCCGCGGCCCCGTCAACAGTGACCGTCTGGCCGGTCCGCAAACGCGTGGTCGCGTCCGGCACGCCCACCACGGCCGGGATGCCGTATTCGCGGGCCACCACGGCCCCGTGCGAGATCACCCCGCCCATCTCCATGACCAAGGCACCGGCGGTCATGAACAGCGGAGTCCAGCCAGGGTCGGTGGACGGTGCCACGAGGATCTCCCCGGGCTCGAGGTGGGCGCCCACCGGGTCCATGATGACCCTGACCCGTCCTGTGGCGGTGCCGGMCGAGGCCGGCGTCCCGGCGAGGGCGCCGGACGCCGGAGACTTCGCCAACATGGCGGTCTCGACGTCGGTGCCGTCTGAGAGCAGGAGACGGGGGATGCGCCGACGCCGCAGTTCAACGTCGTACAGTCGCCGGCGGTCCGCGACGATGCCGTGCAGGTCCGCGCCACGCAGGCCCACGCGGATTTCGTCGAATTCCAGGAAGTACACATCGTCCACGGCAGCKATCGAACCTGACCGGGCCAGTTCGGCGCCCACCTTGGTGAGCTGGCGGCGCATCTCGGCGAGGGCGAGGACGATGTAGAACTTCGGCAGTTCGCGCAGACCGGCCAACTGCCGGGTCCGGCGCAGGCAGAACTCCACCTGCCGGGCCCGGAGCCGGCTGCGCGCCCGGGTCCGCTCCACGAGGTCGCGGATCCTTGCCTCGGCGTGTTCCTCCGCGCGGGCAAATTGCCGGTCGGGGGCCTGTTCGGGGTCTTCCACGTGGAGGTAGTTCGAGATCATGCCGAGAATATGGTCCGGCTTCTCCGACCACCGCGGCATGCCGAGGTCAATCTCCGCCACGGCGCGGTGGCCGTAGCGGTCCAGGAACCCGCGCAGGCCGGTCTGCGCCACGGCGGGGAGTGTGCCGGCGGCGTACCGGGCGGCTAGATCCTCCGGGCTGTGGGCCAGGAAAACCTCACGGGACGCGGCATTCGCGCCGACGGTAACGGCCAGATGCCAAAGTTCAAGGTCCATCTCGGTGGTGACGTTGTTGGGCAGGCCCCGCAACACCGCTTCAAGTTCCCGCGGTTCTGCGATGCCCCGCAACAGTCGGCGGGAAGCCGCCAGCATGATGTAACCAAGGGCTGGTCCAGGCAGCGTGGCCAGGATCAGCGCGTCCACGGTGCGGTCCAGGATGCGCTCTGCATGGTCCAGGCGGCCAAAGCTGGTCGCCGGCTCCGGCAGGACAAGCTCCGCCTCGAGCCGTTTTCCGTAATCGAACGCTCGGCGCAGTTCCGCGGCCGGCCGCACCGCGGCCCGCAGCAGGGCCGGAATCATCTGGACCAGGACGGTCACGCTGGCCATTACTTCCGTACGGCGTGGCGCGGGGCGGCCCATCCGCGGCTTCCGCCGGTGCGGCCGTTCTCGCAGACCGAAGCGTGGATCCTCCAGGAGCGCCGGGAAGACCGCGCCTGTCCTCCCGTCCGCCAGCGGAAGCATCCGCAGCAGGTAGCGGCGGCCGTACTTGTTGTGAACAAAGGGCGTCACGTCCACGTACATGCGCAGCCCCGGGTTGACGTACTGCCACAGCCCCTTGCGGTTCCGCATGGAGCCCAGCACGTAGAGCCCGATGGGCGTGAGCGGTCGGGTTAGGCCCTGGAGCAAAGTGCCGCACAGGTACACGCGGGTGTCAGTGGCGGCCCCGGACTCGGCGCCAAGGGGTTCGCCGGCAGCGACGTCCGGCAACGGATACAACGTGGTGATGGGCCGCGACTGGGTCACCCAGATCTTGCCGGCGGCGTCGATCACCCATTCCACATCCTGCGGTGMGCCGAACAACCGCTGGACGGTGTCGCCCAGTGCCGTGAGTTCGCGGATCCGGGCGTCGTCCAGACCGGGCGCCCGGCCGGCCGCGATCCCGTGCGCGGTCCGGTCCGGAGAGCGGAGAAGGACGCGTCCCGTGGCCGTCTCGACGACGAAATGGTCCGGGTTCACGCTGCCGGAGACCACCGCCTGGCCCGGTCCGGCGCTCGCGTCGATGACCGTTTCGGTTCGGGTGCCCGTGACGGGATTGGCGGTGAACAGCACGCCGGCGGTGACGGCGGGGACGACGTCCTGGACGACGACGGCGAGCCCGACGTCGCGGTGGCTGATGCCGTTGGCGGAACGGTAGGCCACGGCGCGTTCGGTCCAKAGCGAGGCCCAGCAGCGCCGGACCGACTCGACGACGGCATCTGCCCCGGAGATGTTGAGAAAGGAATCCTGCTGTCCGGCGAAGCTGGCGAAGGGCAGGTCCTCGGCGGTGGCGGAGGACCTGACCGCGACGGCGGCCCCGCTGCCCAGCGCGGCATAGGCGGCGCGGACCGCGGCATCGACATCGGCGGGAATCGGGGCGGTCACGATCATTTCCCGGGCCTGCCTCGCCAGTTCGCCCAAATCAAGCTGGAAATGGTCCAAATCGGGGTGGTCCAAAGCCGGGTGGGCTGTTCCGCCGTCGGGGGACCATCCCGGCAGCGCGGCGTCCAGCTGGGCCGCCAGGGCCTCCAGTTCCGGCGGGGCGGCCTTCCTGTAGGCGACGGTGGTGAGGCAGAAGCCGCGCGGCACGGGGAATCCGGCCGCCGCGAGCCTGCCGAGGTTCATGGCCTTGCCGCCCACGAGCGGCAGGGGAGCGGAACCCAGTTCACTGAGATCCGCYACAAGAGTTTCTGGCGCTCTGCCCTGTGCAGACCCCATTTCCCTGTCCCACGTCCTGTCCGCGTATTCAATTCACGGCCGGCTGCCGGCTCCTCGACGGCGGCGCGGCCTCTCTGCAGAATGAGGCTGCAGGCCTACTGGCCGGCGTCGGTCTCGCCGGTGTCCTCCCACATCACATCGAGGTTGCGGAAGACCGGCGGGCCGTCGCACAGGGCGGCCATCTTAGCGGCGAACTCTGAGGTTTCGGGCMGGTTCGAGTTCTCCATGGCCGACTCGTAGGACTCGAATTCAACAATGGTGAGGTAGGTACCKGGGCGGTCGCGGTCGGCGGTGGCCATGATGCGTCCGAAGGTCGGGGCAGTGGACCCCTCGGTTCGTGACGGGCGGCCGAGTTGCTCGATCTCCTCGATGCGGGATGTTTGGAATTCAATGATCTGCACAAACCTGGCCATGACGGCTCCTCGACGGCGGCGGATGCTGATGCGCTTCACGCTAGACCCTCGCTCCTGCACGTGCAAGGGCAGCCGCAAGAGCAAGGTGCAGGCAGCCGCGCAGGGGCCCGGGCCGCCGCCGTCGAGAGCCCGGCTACGGGGTCAGCAG
>NZ_JBFTHK010000163.1:0-9555 GCF_056394205.1 Arthrobacter sp. 10T413_2
GCGTAGATCATGGTGGGCAAGGTGCTGACGAGCAGGAGCTCGATGACTCGGGGCTTCGTGAKCGCCAGGTAGGCCTTGGCTTTGCGGCCGAAGCCCATTCTTGCCGAGGCCGGGGAGGCGTTCAGCGGCGTATTTGTTGTGCTCACGGTGGCAGTCACTCTGTTCTGTCTGGGCAGTTCTGTCTGGCTGGCAGCCCCGGGTGGATGTCGCAACGCTTTTTGCTGCAGAACGGGCTCCGCGCGCAGCGCACGCCCGTGTCCTTGCCCCAGTCGAAGGCCACCACCCATCATACCGTGACGCTGCGCGCACCCGGCGCGCCGCAGGGCCCCAATGATTCGGGCGCGTTAACGCAGGCTCACGGACGCAATAACGCGCGGTGATTCATATAAGCGAAATCAGGTCCAATTGGTGAGATATACGCTGACCACCAAGTGGAATGGGACTAGGCTGTTCTTAGATCAGCGCACACGGGCACGCACCAACGCAATTGCCGAGTAATTGCCCGGCAATTGCCGAAACCGGCGGCTCTGCATCTGCGTCTGAATGATAGATCAACGTTTCGATKGTGAACGGCTGGTACGTACTGCAGCGGGCACCGAACTGTGCCCGGGGTGGGACCAAGCGTACCGCCGGCCGTCAKCACAGAGAGGGGCCCGGTTTTCGTGCCACATTTGGAAGAGCAAGAACTGTCATGGACTACCTTGGACCAGCGCGCCGTGGACACTGTCCGGGTGCTGGCCGCCGACGCGGTGGAGAAGGTGGGCAACGGCCACCCCGGTACCGCGATGAGCCTGGCCCCGGCCGCGTACCTTCTCTTCCAGAAGCTGATGCGCCACGACCYGAAGAACCCGGACTGGCTGGGCCGTGACCGGTTCATCCTTTCCCCGGGCCACACTTCCCTCACCCTGTACATCCAGCTGTTCCTTTCCGGCTACGGCCTGGAACTGAAGGACCTGGAAGCCCTGCGCACCTGGGGCTCCCTGACCCCGGGCCACCCGGAATACAAGCACACCGCCGGTGTGGAGAYCACCACCGGYCCGCTGSGCCAGGGCCTGGCCTCKGCGGTCGGCTTCGCCTACTCCCAGCGCCGGATGCGCGGCCTGTTCGACGCCGATGCCCCCGCCGGCGAGTCCCCGTTCGACCACACTGTGTGGGTCATCGCCTCCGACGGCGACCTCCAGGAAKGCGTCACGTCCGAGGCGTCCTCGCTCGCCGGGCACCAGGAACTGGGCAACCTCGTGGTGATCTACGACGAGAACCACATCTCGATCGAGGACGACACCGACGTCGCCTTCACCGAAGACGTGCTGGCCCGCTACGAGGCCTACGGCTGGCACACCCAGCGGGTCKACTGGACCCGCACGGGCGAATACRTCGAAGACGTCGCGGAACTGCATGCCGCCMTGCTGGCCGCGAAGGCCGAGACCGGCAAGCCCTCGATCATTTCGCTGCGCACCATCATCGGCTACCCGGCGCCGAAGAAGCAGAACACCGGCAAGATCCACGGCTCGGCCCTGGGCGGCGAGGAAGTCGCGGCCCTGAAGAAGGTCCTGGGCTTCGATCCGGAGCGCGCGTTCCAGGTCGACGAGGACGTCCTGGCCCACACCCGCGAGGCGCAGGCCCGCGGCGCCGAGGCCCGCACCGCTTGGCAGAGCAGCTTCGAGGCCTGGCAGTCCGCCAACCCGGAGAACGCCGCCCTGCTTGAGCGCATCGAAGCCAAGAAGCTGCCCGTCGAGCTCGACGCCGCCCTGCCGGTCTTCGAAGCCGGCAAGGACGTGTCCACCCGCGCCGCGTCCGGCAAGGTCCTGAACGCGATCGGCCCGGTCATGCCCGAGCTCTGGGGCGGTTCGGCGGACCTCGCCGAATCKAACAACACCACGATCGAAGGCTCGCCCTCGTTCATCCCGGCTTCACGCTCCACCGGGGCCTGGAAGGGCAACCCCTACGGCCGGGTGCTGCACTTCGGCATCCGCGAGCACGCCGCCGCGTCGATCGTGAACGGCATCAGCCTGCACGGCCGGACCCGGGCGTTCTCCGGCACGTTCCTGATCTTTTCCGACTACCAGCGCCCCGCGATCCGCCTCGGCGCCCTCATGGGCGTGCCGTCCCTGTACGTCTGGACGCACGACTCSATCGGCCTGGGCGAGGACGGCCCCACSCACCAGCCCGTGGAGCAGCTSGCCTCCCTCCGGGCGATTCCGGGCCTGGACGTCGTCCGCCCCGGCGACGCGAACGAGGTCGCCGCGGCGTGGAAGGTCATGCTGGAGAACCACGAGAACCCGGCCGGCATCGTCCTGACCCGGCAGAACATCCCCACGTACGCCCGCGGTGAAGGAGACGCCAGCGGCGACACCTTCGGTTCCACCGCCGGCGTGGCCAGGGGCGGGTACGTCCTCGCCGAAGCCTCCAAGGACGGGGCCACGGTCCCGGCCGACGTCATCMTGATCGGCACCGGCTCCGAAGTCCAGCTCGCCGTGGCCGCCCGTGAGGCCCTGCAGGCCGAGGGCATCGCCGCCCGGGTCGTGTCCATGCCCTGCGTGGAATGGTTCAACAAGCAGGATGCCGCCTACCGCGAAGCCGTCCTGCCGGCTGCCGTGAAGGCCCGCGTCTCCGTCGAGGCCGGCCTGGCCCTGGGTTGGAAGGAATTCGTCGGCGACGCCGGCCGCTCCATCAGCCTTGAGCACTTCGGCGCCTMCGCGGACTACAAGCGCCTCTTCCAGGAATTCGGCATTACCGCGGAGGCCGTCACCGCGGCCGCGAAGGACTCGCTCGCCARCGTCACAAACTGACCCACCCCCATGGTTCCGGGGGACGCTGTGCCCCCGGAACCCATCATTTCCAGGAGTTATGACATGACTACCCMCACCCAGCAGCTCTCCGACGCCGGCGTCTCGATCTGGCTTGACGACCTCTCCCGCGGCCGCCTGCAGACCGGTACCCTGCGCAAGCTCATCGAAGAGAAGAACGTCGTTGGCGTCACCACCAACCMGTCCATCTTCCACGMCGCCATCACCTCCGGCACGGACTACGACGCCGTCATCGCTGCCCAGGCCGCGGCCGGCTCCACCGTTGAAGAGGCCGTCTTCGAAATCACCACCACCGACGTCGCCGACGCCTGCGACCTCTTCGCTCCCGTTGCCGCCGCGACCAAGGGCGTCGACGGCCGCGTGTCCATCGAGGTGGACCCCCGCCTTGCCTGGGATACCGCCGGCACMATCGCCGAAGCGAAGCACCTGTACAAGAAGGTCAACAAGGACAACGTCCTGATCAAGATCCCGGCAACCCTGGAGGGCCTCGAAGCCATCACGGCCACTCTGGCCGAGGGCATCAGCGTCAACGTGACCCTGATCTTCTCGCTKGAACGCTACCGCGCCGTCATCAATGCCTTCCAGTCCGGCCTGGAACAGGCCAAGGGCAACGGCCACGACCTCTCCACGATCCACTCCGTCGCGTCCTTCTTCGTCTCCCGCGTCGACGCCGAAATCGACAAGCGCCTCGATGCCATCGGCACCGACGAGGCCAAGGCACTCAAGGGCAAGGCCGGCCTGGCCAACGCCCGCCTGGCGTACCAGGTMTACGAGGAGCTCTTCTCCACCGAACGCTGGGCCCTCCTGGCCGAGGCCGGTGCCCTGCCGCAGCGTCCGCTGTGGGCCTCCACCGGTGTGAAGKACCCGGCCTACCCGGACACCCTGTACGTCACCGAACTCGTCGCACCGGGCGTGGTCAACACCATGCCGGAGAAGACGCTGGACGCCACGTTCGACCACGGCGTGGTGACGGGCGACACCGTCACCCGCGGCTACGACGACGCCAATKCGACGCTGAACTCCCTCGACAACCTGGGGATCTCCTACAACGACGTCGTGGCACTGCTTGAGTCCGAAGGCCTGGACAAGTTCGTGGCCAGCTGGAAGGAACTCCTGGGCGACGTCGAAGGCGCCCTGGCCTCTGCACGGAAGGCTTCCTAACCCACCATGAGCACACTCAGCTACGACGCCACCGGCGCAGCCCGCMAGGCCCATGAACAGCACCTCCCCGCACTGCTGGAGGACCGCATTGCCACCCGGATCTTCGCGAAGGACCATACCCTGTGGGGTCCCGACGCCGAAGCCGAGTCGGCTGTCCGGCTGGGCTGGGTCGAGGCGGCCACCGTCTCCCAGCCCCTGGTCAGCGAGATCCTGGCACTCCGTGACGCACTGAAGGCCGACGGCGTGACGCGCATTGTCCTGTGCGGCATGGGCGGTTCCTCGCTGGCGCCTGAAGTCATTGCGGGCACCGCTGGCGTCGAGCTGACCGTGCTGGACAGCACCGACCCCGAACAGGTCAGTGCCGCCCTCGTGGACCGGCTGGCCGAAACCGCCATCGTTGTTTCGTCCAAGTCCGGCTCCACGGTGGAGACCGATTCGCAGCGCCGGATCTTCGAGCAGGCATTCACCGATGCCGGCATCGACGCGATGAGCCGCATCATCATCGTCACCGACCCGGGTTCGCCGCTGGACAAGGCGTCCCGTGAGGCCGGCTACCGCGCGGTGTTCAACGCCGACCCCAACGTCGGCGGCCGTTTCTCGGCGCTGACCGCGTTCGGGCTGGTCCCCTGCGGGCTGGCCGGCGTGGACATCCAGGCGTTCCTGGATGAGGCCGAAGAGGCCGCCGAGATCCTCAACGACGATTCGGAAGACAACATCGGCCTMGCCCTCGGCACGGCCCTGGGCGGGACCAGCCCGCTGCGCAACAAGATCGTCATCGCAGAGGACGGGTCCGGGATCGTGGGGTTCGCCGACTGGGCCGAACAGCTCATCGCCGAATCCACGGGCAAGCTGGGCACCGGCGTGCTGCCGGTCGTGGCCGGCCCCGCTTCCCCCGAAGCCACCCTGGGCGCACCGGATGTCCTGGTGATCCGGCTCGTTTCGGCGGATGCCGACGACGTGCAGCTCGGCGAGAACGAGGCTGCCATTGCCGGGGGCCTGGCGACGCAGATGATGGTGTGGGAATTCGCCACCGCGGTTRCCGGCCGGCTGCTGGGCATCAACCCGTTTGACCAGCCCGACGTCGAGGCCGCCAAGGTGGCCGCACGCGGCCTGCTGGACGCACAGCCGAAGCCGACGCCGGCGAACTTCACCGACGGCGCCATCGAGGTCCGCGGCGGCGAATGGCTGGGAGATGCCTCGACGGCCTCTGCCGCCGTGTCCGCGCTGCTGGCCCAGCTCGCAGAGGACAGCTACCTCAGTGTTCAGGCCTATTTCGACCGGCTCGCCTACGCAGGCTTCGACGGTGTCCGTGACCAGCTGGCGGCCCTGAGCCGGCGCCCGGTCACGTTCGGCTGGGGCCCGCGCTTCCTGCACTMGACGGGCCAGTTCCACAAGGGCGGACCCGCGATCGGCGTCTTCCTGCAGGTCACGGCCGCGTCCGCCATGGACCTGGCCATCCCGKACCGCCCGTTCACGTTCGGCGAGCTGATCTCGGCGCAGGCCGCCGGGGATGCCCAGGTCCTGTCCGAGCACGGCCGTCCGGTCCTCCGGCTGCACCTGACCGACCGGGCCGCGGGTGTGACGCAGCTCCAGGAGCTCGTCACGTCCCTTGCCGGCCAGGCAGCACCTTCCACCGAAAGCTAAGGCACCCACGCAACCATGCCAGAAACCTACAACGGCGGCAGGACCACGGCCGGCCGCGGGCGTAATCCGCTCCGCGACCCGCGTGACCGCCGTCTGAACCGTATTGCCGGGCCGTCATCGCTGGTCCTCTTCGGGGTGACCGGGGACCTCGCCMGGAAGAAGCTCATGCCGGCCGTGTATGACCTCGCCAACCGGGGCCTGTTGCMGCCGAGTTTCGCGCTGGTGGGCTTCGCCCGCCGGGAGTGGGAGAACGAGGACTTCGCCGCGGAGGTCAGGGAGTCCGTCAAGGCGTATGCCCGGACCCCGTTTGATGAAACGGTCTGGAAGCAGCTCTCCGAGGGCATCCGCTTCGTGCAGGGCGAGTTCGACGACGACGAGGCGTTCAAGCGGCTCTCGGAGACGATTGATGAGCTCGACGAGCAGCGCGGGACGCGGGGAAACCACGCGTTCTACCTCTCGATCCCGCCGAAGGCCTTCGAGCAGGTCTGCCGCCAGCTTTCCAAGCACKGCCTGGCCCAGGCCGAGGGTGATAAGTGGCGCCGGGTGGTGATCGAGAAGCCTTTCGGGCATGACCTCGAATCGGCCCGGCAGCTTAACGACATTGTCGAATCGGTGTTCCCGCCGGATTCCGTGTTCCGGATTGATCACTATCTGGGCAAGGAGACGGTGCAGAACATCCTGGCGCTGCGCTTCGCCAACCAGCTCTTCGAGCCGCTCYGGAACGCGAACTATGTGGACCATGTCCAGATCACCATGGCCGAGGACATCGGCACGGGCGGCCGGGCCGGGTACTACGACGGCGTGGGTGCGGCCCGCGACGTCATCCAGAACCACCTGCTGCAGCTGCTGGCCCTGACGGCCATGGAGGAACCGGTCTCCTTCAACGCGGACGACCTGCGCGCGGAGAAGGAGAAGGTGCTCTCGGCCGTCCGGCTCCCGCACGATCTCTCCACGCACTCGGCCCGCGGTCAGTTCACCGGTGGCTGGCAGGGCGGCGAGGAGGTCGTGGGCTACCTGGAGGAAGAGGGCATCCCGGCCGATTCGAAGACCGAGACGTTCGCCGCGATCCGGGTGGACATCAACACCCGGCGCTGGTCCGGTGTACCGTTCTACCTGCGCGCCGGCAAGCGCCTGGGGCGGCGGGTGACGGAAATCGCCGTCGTGTTCAAGCGCGCCCCGAACCTGCTGTTCACCGACCACGGCGAGGACGACTTCGGCCAGAACGCCGTGGTGATCCGGGTCCAGCCCGACGAGGGCGCCACGATCCGGTTCGGGTCCAAGGTCCCGKGCACCCAGATGGAGGTCCGCGACGTCACCATGGACTTCGGCTACGGGCACTCCTTCACCGAGTCCAGCCCGGAAGCCTACGAACGGCTCATCCTCGACGTGCTCCTGGGCGAACCTCCGCTGTTCCCGCGCCACGCCGAGGTCGAGCTGTCCTGGAAGATCCTTGACCCGTTCGAGGACTACTGGGCGTCCCTGGACGACCAGCCCGAGCCTTACCGGCCCGGCAGCTGGGGTCCCGCCTCAGCCGATGAACTCCTTGCCCGCGACGGACGAACCTGGAGAAGGCCATGATCGTAGATCTTCCCGACACCACCACCTCCAAGATTTCCAAGAAGATCATGGCCCTGCGCGAGCAGGGCGGMGTGATCGCCCTGGGCCGGGTCCTGACCCTTGTGGTCGTGACCCGCTCCGGGCTTGAGGAGGAGGCCATCGAGGCCGCCAATGAGGCCAGCCGGGAGCATCCGTGCCGGATTATCGTCCTCGCCGATGCCGGGGCCTCCGCCCCGACCCGGCTGGACKCCCAGATCCGGGTCGGCGGCGACGCCGGGGCCTCCGAGGTCATCCTGCTGCGCGGCTACGGCGAACTCGCCGAGGAAAGCGAATCCCTGGTCGCGGCCCTGCTGCTCCCGGACGCCCCGATCGTGGCCTGGTGGCCGCACGGGGCCCCGCGGAACGCGTGCCAGACCTCGATCGGGGGCATCGCGCACCGCCGGATCACCGACTCGGCCAACGAGGCGGATCCGGTCGCGGCGCTGGAGAACATCCGCCGCACCTACAAGGCCGGCGACACGGACCTGGCCTGGACGCGCCTGACCAACTGGCGCATCCAGCTGGCCGCGGTCCTGGACCAGGTCGACGACTCGCCGGTGACGGCGGTCGCCGTCGAGGGCGCCTCGGATTCACCCAGCACCATTCTGCTCGCGGCCTGGCTGACCCTGGCCCTGGACGCTCCCGTCACGATCGTCGCGGACCCCGCCGGCACCGGCATCCGGCGGGTCCGGCTGACCCGGACCGGCGGCGACGTCCAGCTCTTCCGGCCCGGACTGACCATCGCGGAGCTGACCCAGCCCGGCCAGCCGGCGCAGCGGATCTCCCTGCCGCGCCGCAGCCTCAAGGACTGCCTGGCAGAAGAGCTCCGCCGCCTGGACCCCGATGAAGTCTTCGGCGAAGTGATTACTATGGGACTGCCACGTACCAATCTAAGGAGTGTCCGTCCCAGTGAGCGCTGACCCCAGAGTAAGCATCCATCCTGACTMGACCGTCCTGATGGCTGCGATCGCCGCCCGCCTGATCACCAAGCTCGTGGACATCCAGGACCGGCACGGCGAGGCCACGGTGGTGCTTACCGGGGGCACAATGGGCATCGGTTCGCTCAGGGCCGTGGCCGAATCCCCGGCCGCGAAGGCCGTCGACTGGTCCAAGGTGAACTTCTGGTGGGGTGACGAGCGCTTTGTGCCGGCGGATGACGCCGAACGCAACGCCMGCCAGGCCCATGAGGCTCTCCTGTCCCGCATCCCGGTGGATCCGGCGCGGGTCCACGTGCCCGGTTCCACCGATGACTTCGGGAGCCCGGAGGAGGCTGCGGCGGATTATGCACGCCGCCTCGCCGCGGCTGCCGCCGCTGAGCACGCCGGGGACATGTCCGATGACCGGCCGGAACACCCGGGCCGGCTTCCGCGCCTGGACATTGTCCTCCTCGGCGTCGGACCGKACGCGCACGTCGCGTCGCTCTTTCCGGAGCAGGCCGGCATCCGGGAGAAGGAACTGACCGTCGTGGGGGTCCAGAACTCCCCCAAGCCGCCGCCGGGCCGGGTTTCCCTGACCCTGCCGGCCATCAATACGGCCTTAGAGGTGTGGATGGTGGTGGCCGGCGAGGACAAAGCCGGCGCCGTGGGCCTGGCCCTGGCCGGCGCCAATCCCGTCCAGGTTCCCGCGGCCGGGCCACGGGGCCGCCGGGAGACCTTGTGGCTCATTGACGAGAACGCGGCCTCACGGGTCCCCGAGCAGCTCGTCCGGAAKGGCCCGTCCGGCGCGTAGCCGTTCCAGCGCTCCAGCCAGTACGTCTTCGGCGTCCTGGCTGGAGCGCCGTTCTTTAACGTATTCCAGGTGGGTCTTGAACCCCTCCGTCGGCACGTCGTCCAGGGCGAACTTTGTTTCGTCGCGGGTTGCCGTGCCGCCGCAGCGCCGGCAGTCCCAGACTCCCGGGATCTGCTCCTCGGGGAGTTGGGCGAACACGAGCACGGTCTCATGGCCTTTGGCGCACCGGTAGGAGACACGAATACGGGGCTGGCGTGCGMCGGCCCCGTTCATTGGCTCGTGGCGGGGCKATGCCCCTTCKGTGGCGCCCACACGGATTCCCTTGAATCCGGAAGCAGAATGCAGCATCGGGAACTCCTGGCTACTCAGCTGGTGGATTGGTGCTTGCCAGCGACAGTGTAGTTCGAAGTTCCCGATGCCGGGAGGGCCTCAAGCCCCTTATGAAGTTCTCGAAAAAGACGTGCTAGGAATCGGTGCCTGTGCTGAACCGCATGATCAGGCCAAGGGCGATGATCACGACACCCCAGGTGACACCGAGGATGACCGTGAACCGGTTGAGGTTCCGCTCCGCGACACCCGAGGAACTCAGCCCCGAGCTCATGCCGCCGCCGAACATGTC
>NZ_JBFTHK010000164.1:0-9417 GCF_056394205.1 Arthrobacter sp. 10T413_2
CTACATGACCGTGCGCATGATGCTCGATGACCGTCCGGGCTCCCTCGCGACGATTGCCCGGATCATCGCCGAGAACGACGCCAACGTCACCGGCCTGGRCCACACCCGCGTGGGCGGCTCCATCAGCATGGGCGACGTMTCCATCACGGTCAACCTGGAAACCAAAGGCCACGAGCACTGCAGCCAAGTCCTCGCAGCGCTCCGGGCCGAGGGCTTCCAGCCGATCGTGGTGCACTAGGGGCCGGGGTGCTGGACGCGTCTCCCGGCGGGACGCCGGGAAGAGGGGAATCTCCCGGGGCGCGGGCCCGCACGGGCCTGCTGGTGGTGGGATCGTTCGTGGTGCTGCTCTACCTGATCGAGATCGTCAACACCGCGTTGTTCCATTCCCTGAACCGCATATTCGGCCTGCGGCCGCGCAGCACGGATGGGATCCTGGACATCCTGACGTTTCCGCTACTGCACGCGAGCCTCGCCCATCTGATGTCCAACACGCTCCCGTTGATCATTTTCGGGTTTATCGTGTTCCTGTCCGGGCGGCGGGTCTTCATCACGGCCCTGGCCGCCAGTTGGCTGGCCTCCGGAATCGTGATGTGGCTCATCGGCGGAACCAGCGTCACTGTCGGCGCGTCCGGGCTGGTGTTCGGGCTGTTCGCGTTCCTGCTGGTCCGCGGCTTCTTCAACCGGAACTGGTGGCAGATCGTGCTGTCCGTGGTGCTGTTCATGGCCTACGGCGGGATCCTCTTCGGCGTGCTGCCCACCGTGGCAAGTTTCGTCTCGTGGCAGGCACACCTGGGCGGGGCAATCGGCGGCGTCGCAGCGGCCGTGCTGCTGAGTACACGGCGCCCGCGGTCGCTGCCCGCCGGCCGCTAACCCTGACACACTGAGCCGCAGCGCTGATCCCTCAAGCAGGCAGAAAACACGACGCCGGCCTCCCCGCGAAGGGGAGGCCGGCGTCGCTATTTTCGTAAAGGTGCTCCGTACGGGAACGTGTGCTGCGGTGTTAGCCGGCGTACGGCTTGGCGGACATGATCTCGACCGTGATGTCCTTGCCGTTCGGGGCGGTGTAGCTGAGCTTGTCGCCCTCCTTGTGGCCGACGATCGCCGCGCCGAGGGGGGACTTCTCGCTGAAGACGTCCAGGTCCGAGTMGCCGGCGATCTCGCGGGAGCCGAGCAGGAAGGTTTCCTCGTCGCCGGCAATCTTGGCCACGACGATCATGCCGGGCYCCACGATGCCGTCATCGGCCGGGGCTTCGCCGACGTGGGCGTCCCGCAGAAGGGCCGTGAGTTGGCGGATGCGGGCCTCGATCTTGCCCTGCTMCTCCTTGGCGGCGTGGTAGCCACCGTTCTCCTTGAGGTCGCCCTCCTGGCGCGCGGCTTCGATCTTCTGGACGATTTCTGCCCGGCCGGGGCCGGAAAGGTGGTCCAGCTCTGCCTTCAGGCGGTCAAAAGCTTCCTGGGTAAGCCAAGCCGCAGTTGCGCTGTTGGTGGTAGACACGGACTTCTCCTTTGGGTGGTCATACAAGCAAAGACCCCGCCACGGTGGCCACTTTTATGACTCAGTAACCAGCTCAGCGGGGGAAAGGTATTGATCCATTGTAGTCAATCCTGTGGATAAACCAAAGAGGACTGCGGCGTGGATCACATCGTGTTGCCATCTGGCAAGGTTTGCCCCGCTGGTGCCGCTACCCGGGGCGGCTGGGTGGTCACGGCCGCGAGTTGAAGACGTCGGATCCAAAACCGTCGACTCCGGGGGCACCTGCATATGCGAGGCGTGGTAGCGAGAAAATGTCTTCKATCGTGGCCAGAAGACTGTAGTGGCTGTACGTCTTGTCCGAGATTGTGCCGCCCCGGACGAAGGGGGAGAGCACTAAGGCACCGACGCGGCCCCCGGCTGTTCCGCCGGGAACGCCCTCTGGGCCTTGTCTGGCACCGTCAGCTTCGTCAAAGGTAATGACAAGCACTCCGTCMTGTTTATAGGCCGGGGAGTCCAGAATCGCGGGTATCTGTTTCTGCAACCAGACGTTGGAACTGACCAAGCCTCCCTCCCTGCCGTCCGCGCAGGGACTGTCATGCYCGTCATTGCATAAGTTGGGGCTGATGAAGGAAAGGTTGGGGGTGGTCGCTGCGGACTTAAGGTCGCCGGCAAGTTCGGTGAAGTCGACCACGTTCTTCTGACAATCCGGCGAGGATGTGATCGCCGCGAAGTAGACAAAGGGGTTATGCCGGGTCGCGTATTGATCATCCGGTGAGGMGTCCTGGTTACCGTCCTCGGCCCCGGTCTCAKGATGCCGGCATGGACTTTTCATCCCCTCCATGTAGCCCTTCCAAGTCTTACCGKCCGCACTGAGTTGGCCCGCGACGGTCGGTACCGACGCGGGATAGATGCAGCCGGTACCTTTCACCTGCCCCGGCTCGGCGGTGCCCGCCGGTACGAACGGGACATATGTGCCGCAATCGTTCCGGGTCATGGGGTTGKAGGCCTGCCCCGAAATCTGCGCGATGTAATTGGGAGCGGAGTGATKGGCGATTGCGTAGTAATTGGAAAGCAACACGCCCTTGGCGCGAAGCGTCTCAGAGAGGTAGGGAGCGTCCGAGTCAGCGCCCCAGGCCTTATCGAATCCTTCATTCTCGAGATTGATCACAAACACATGGCCCGGGCGGTCGGCGCGGGCGCCCGCGGCGGGCGCTGGGGGATCCGCGGCTCGCCATGGCTCGCAGCCGGAAACTGCCAGGACTATTGCCGCTGCCAGCACCAGCAGGGCGGCCGCGCCCCGGCCGATGGTTCCGTTCGACTTTCCGGGGTTMATGCGCATCCCGCTTTCWTGTTGAAGCGTGCAGCAGGGGGCCCGGCACCGCTTCGGTCGCTGCCCTGCTCTCGAGACCGACGAGCCGCTGGCACCAGCATAGGTCTCCGGTCCAAGGATGTCCCCCCGCGGACACCTTTGAGTTCCTTGATTGGCGCGGCTTGAGGGCGGAGGCGTTGGCAGCGGCCGGGCGACGCCGCTGCAGCACAGCTGCGGCCCGCGGGGGCCGCGACCTACTTTCCGGCGTCCGGAATCCAGCAGTTGTCCACGACGGCGGAGACAGCCTGGGACTCGGTGCGCAGCTGGGTACTGTGGCCGGTGGTGCGCCCGCCGTCGGTGCCGGCATCGGTGGGGTTCGGGCCGATGTCCACKACTTTCCAGCCGACAATCGCGAACTTGGCGTCCATGGCCTTGACAGCGCACTTAGCATCCGCGGCGGGGTCCTTGGTCACCTGGAAGTCAACCTCCGTCAGGGTGGCGTCGGTGGTGCTGTAGCCGATGTCCTTGAAGCTGACGCTGGTAGTGGCCGCCGACGTCGTCACCCAGGCAAGGAAGGCGATGCCCRCGGCGAGTACGGCGATCAGGATGTTGCGTTTGCCCGTGCGTGTCAGTGCGCGCTTTTGGCCGCCGTAACGATTGGCTAGGCTGGTAGGTGCCGGCGCGGCATGCTGATCCTCGGAAGTCACCAGTCCAGTTTAGTGTGGATCGGACCGGGATATTTCCGCGGCGGCGGCTGACCCTGCAGGCTAGGCCATGGACGGCCGGCGCGCCGTGCGGGGTGGCCGTGCCGTAGCGGCCCCGCAGGGTCCGGCGCAACGGCATGTCCGCCACAACAGATTGTCCGCTCGACCAGCAAGTCCGCCCTAACAGAGAACAGCAGAAAGAGGAGCCGTCCCCTGATGACAGCATCCCCCAGCCCGTCAGCACCGCTTCGCCTGCTGGCGGTCCATGCTCATCCCGACGACGAATCGAGCAAGGGCGCCGCCACGATGGCCATGTACGCCGCCTCGGGCGTGGACGTCCTGGTGGCCACCTGCACCGACGGCTCGCGCGGCGACATCCAGAACCCCGCGATGGAGGGCCAGCCGCACCCCAAGCGCGACATGGCCGGGGCGCGCCGGCTCGAGATGGACGCCGCCGCGAAGGTGCTCGGCGTCCGGCAGCGATGGCTCGGATTCGTGKATTCCGGGCTGCCGGAAGGGGACCCGCTGCCGCCCCTGCCGCCGGGCTGCTTCGCCCTGCAGCCGCTGGAGCGGGCGGCCGCGCCGCTGGTCCGGCTGGTCCGGGACTTCAAGCCCCATGTGATCGTGAGCTATGACGAGAACGGCGGCTACCCGCACCCGGACCACATCATGGCGCACCGGGTAGCCGTCGAGGCTTTCGCGGCGGCCGGTGATCCCGCCCGCTACCAGGGCATCGGGGAGCCGTGGGCGCMCAGCAAGCTCTACTACGACCGCGCCTTCAGCCCGGACCGCTTCCGCGCGCTCCACTTTGCGCTCGAAGAGGCGGGCCTGCAGTCCCCGTATGCCGAGCGGCTGGCCACGTGGCTTGAGGCGGACGCCGAGGGGCACACCCCGCCGCCGCCGACGCACCCCACCACCACCCAGATCGAGTGCGGGGACTTCTTCGAAGCCCGCGACGACGCGCTCCGGTCCCACCGCACGCAGGTGGACCCGGAAGGATTCTTCTTCGCGGTATCCGCCGCCATGCAGCGCAAGGTCTGGCCGTGGGAGGACTACTCCCTGATCGAGTCGCGGATCCCCGTCGAACTGCCCGAAACGKACCTCTTCGCCGGGTTAAGATAGACGGGATAGACTTCTTCTATCCGGCGTAGAAGAGGCCCCGTAGAATTGGGGCCCCGTAGAATCAACGCCCCGTAGAACAGGCGCCGTAGATGAGGCGCCGTTGAAAAGACTCCGGTTTCCACAGAAGGTTTTCACCGTGCATTCCTTGCTCATCGCTCTGGCAACAGCTCCGGCGCCCACCCCCACGCCGTCGCTGCGACCGGGCCTGTCCGAGGACCAGGTCACCCCGGGTTTTCTGGGCTTCCTGCTGACGGCCTTCATCGTGGTGCTGACCGCGCTGCTGATCGTGGACATGGTGCGGCGCATCCGCCGGGTCCGCTACCGGGCCCAGGTGGAGGCCGAGCGTACGGCCGCCGAGGAGGCCGGTACCTCCGGCGGCGACGGCACCGAGGACACCCGGTTCCCGGCCGAGGGCGGGGCTTCCCGGCCGGAAGTCAACGGCGATGCAGGACCCGGAAACCGCTAACAGCGGTTCCCCCCGCCCGCTGMCGGGAGGCTCGAACGCCCTGGCGGCGGAGCCCTCTGCGTACCTGCGCCAGCACGCCGGCAACCCGGTCCACTGGCAGCCGTTCGGCGATGCGGMCTTTGCCGCCGCGGCCACCCGGGATGTTCCGGTGTTCCTCTCCATCGGCTACGCGGCATGCCACTGGTGCCACGTCATGGCCCATGAATCCTTCGAGGACCAGGACACGGCCGACTACCTGAACGCCCACTTCGTCGCCGTCAAAGTGGACCGCGAGGAACGCCCTGACGTCGACGCGGTCTACATGGCCGCCACCCAGGCGATCAGCGGCGAGGGCGGCTGGCCGATGTCCGTCTTCCTCCTGCCCGACGGCCGGGCCTTCCACGCCGGCACCTACTTCCCGCCCCGGCCCACGCCGGGCCGCCCCTCCTTCCGGCAGGTCCTTGAGGCCGTGAGTGAGGCATGGACGGAGCGCCGCGGCGCTGTCGAAGCCAATGCCGCCACCCTGGCCCGCGGCATCGCCGCGTCCCAGCCAGCCAGCGCCGTCCGGCTCGATGGGCCGCCGGAGCCCCTGGACGCTGCGCTCCTGGGGGAAGCCGTTCGCGCTCTGTCCCGCTCTGAAGACCAGAGCCACGGCGGCTTCGGCGGCGCGCCGAAGTTCCCGMCGTCGGCCGTGCTCGAATTCCTGATCCGGCACGCCGCAGCGCCCCGKGACAGGGTGTCCCTGGACAGAGTGCCCTCGGCAGCCGCTGAATTAGATACCGCCGGCCCGGACGCTGTGGGAGCTGACACCGCGGCGGCGGCGCGGGACATGGCGGGGCGCGCGCTCGCGGCGATGTCCCGGTCGGCGTTGTTCGACCAGCTCGACGGCGGCTTCGCCCGCTACTCCGTGACTCGGGACTGGTCCGTTCCGCACTTCGAGAAGATGCTCTACGACAACGCCCAGCTGCTGCGCGTCTACGTCCACTGGGTCCGCCTGGGCGGAACGCCCGAGTACCCGGCGGCCGAGGCGGCAGCAGTGGCCGGGCGCACCGCGGACTGGCTCCTCACCCGCCTCGGGCTGCCGCCGGCCACGGCCGCGGCACCGGGCGGGGGAGCGGCGCAGGGGGTGGCCCTGGCGTCCTCGCTGGACGCCGACACAGTAGTGGACGGCGTGCACGCCGAGGGCGCCAGCTACATGTGGACCCCCGCCCAGCTCCAGGAACTCTTGGGTCCCGCCGACGGCGCCGCCGTGGCGGCCCTCATGAACGTCCGCACACCGGGGAGCGTGACCGTMGACGGTTCGCCGCTGCATCCGGGCCGGGAGGTCGCCGGCGACGACGCTGTGCTGTGGCAGCGGGTGCGTCCGGTGCTGGCGCAGGCACGCTCCGGCCGCCCGCAGCCAGGCCGGGATGAGAAAGTTGTGGCCGGCTGGAACGGACTGGCCGTCGCGGCACTCGCCGACGCCGGKGCCGTCCTGGCACGGCCGGAGCTCGTGGCCKCCGCGGAACGTATTGCGGCGTATCTCGAACGGGTGCACTGGCAGCCGCCCGGAGAGGGCCCCGGCAGGCTCATCCGCGTGTCCCACGGCGGGGTGCCGCGCGGAATCGGGGGCCTGCTGGAGGATTATGCTTTTTGCGCCGAAGSACTGTTCGCGCTTTATGGGGTGACCGGGCACACCCKCTGGTACAGCCTGGCGGCGGCCATGCTGGATGCGGCCTGCGTGCGGTTCGCGGCCGACGACGGACTGAAAGACGCTGCCGGGGAGTMGGCGCAGGTCACCGCGGCCCAGGGCGGCCGGGACGGCCTGGACCTGTTCGACAACGCCGCCCCCAGCGGTGCCGCCGCGCTGGCCGGGGCGTTGCTGACCCACTCGGCGCTGTCCGGCTCCACGGAACACCGCACCCTGGCGGCCAACATCCTCTCCCTGCTGCCGCCGCTCGCGGTCCGGGCGCCCCGCGTGGCGGGCTGGCTGCTGGCGACCGCCCAGGCCGCGCTCGCCGGACCCGTCGAGGCCGCCGTCGCCGGGCCGGACACGCCCGGGCGTGCCGCGCTGCACAGGGCGCTGCTGCTCTCACCCAGCCCGGGGCTGGTGGTCGCGGTCCAGGACGACGGCGCCGCACGGCCCGTGCCGCTACTGCGCGGCCGCGGTGCGGGTCCGGACGGCGCCCCGCAGGTGTTCCTGTGCCGCGGAATGGTCTGTGACCGTCCGACGGGTTCCGTCGAAGGGGTGCGCGAACGGCTGGCTACAATGGCCCGATGACTTCTGAGCACGGCTTTGAGCTGGTGGTGTTCGATTGCGACGGCGTCCTGGTCGATTCCGAGGTAATCGCCGTCCGGGTGGACCAGAAGGTGCTGGCGGACCTCGGCTGGGACCTGGAGCTCGATGAAATCGTGGAACGGTTCGTCGGACGATCCGAGGCCCACTTCGTAGCCGCCGTGGAGCAGCACCTCGGAATCCGGCTGGCCGACGGCTGGGACCAGGAGTACGGACGGTGGTACCAGGACGCCTTCGAGCGCGGGCTTGAGGCGGTCGACGGCGTCGAGGAGGCGCTGGACCGGCTGCCGCTTCCGAACTGCGTCGCCTCCAGCGGCAGCCACGAAAAGATGCACCGCACCCTGGGCAGGACCGGGCTGCTCCACCGCTTCCAGGGCCGCCTCTTCAGCGCCACGGAGGTGGCCAACGGCAAACCGGCGCCGGAMCTGTTCCTCCACGCCGCCCGCCGCCTCAGCACAGCGCCGGAGCGCTGCGCCGTCGTCGAGGACAGCGCCTACGGCGTCCAGGCCGCCCGGGCAGCCGGGATGCACGTCTTTGCCTACGCCGGAGGCGTGACCCCGGCCGCGCGGCTGGCCGGCCCCGGGACCACCGTCTTTTCAGACATGCGGCAGCTRCCCGGGCTCATCGCGGCGGGGCGGCCCGCCTGAGCCGCCGGCCATTCGTGACCGAGCTTCGACGTCGGAATTTCCCCACCTTCGGGGGCCTAGCCCGGCGTGTCGGGCAGAGGAGCTGGTGGGTCCCGGCGTCGCTGTCGCAATGGTGGGGAGAATTGGCGCTGACGGGCACCAGGCAGCTGGTGCGGGGGAGTAGGGGTGGTCGACCGGCCTGGCTGCGCCTCGGCCCCGCGGGCTCAGCTCAGGACCGCGATCGCAATGGCAATGTAGTGCGCGGCGAAGGCGACCACCGTCAGGGCATGGAACAGCTCGTGGAAGCCGAAGTGCTCGTAACTGAAATTCGGCTTCTTCAGGGCGTAGAAGACCGCTCCGGTGATGTACAGGACGCCCCCAACGCAGATCAGCACGGCCGAGGCAACATTGGCGGCGAAGAAATCCGGGAGATAKAACAGTGCACCGCAGCCAAGGGCGATGTAGATCGGCACGTAGAGCCATCGCGGGGCGTGGGTCCACAGCAGACGGAACAGCACACCAAGAATGGCCCCGGACCAGATGACCCACAGCAGCAGTTCGGCCTTCTGCCGCTCCAGCAGGGCCCAGGCCAGCGGCGTGTAGCTGCCGGCGATCACCAGCATGATGTTGGTGTGGTCCAGGCGCTTGAGGACAATCTTGACCCGCGGTGACCAGTTCCCGCGGTGGTACACGGCGCTGACCCCGAAAAGCAGCACCCCGGTAGCAGCGTAGACGGCGCACGCAACCTTCAGATCCGGCGGAGCCAGGAGCACCAGTACCAGCCCGGCGAGGAGCGCCAGCGGGGCCGTCACGGTGTGGATCCAGCCCCGCCATTTGGGCTTGATCATGAGCAGCTCGGCAAGCTTCACCGCGGCGTCGTCCACCGGGGTCCCCTTATTTGCCGGAGGCTCCGGACGGGGCTCCAGACTGTTGCTTTCCATGCCGCAATAATAAACTACGCACTGGTAAGTTACCTGCGAGTAACTATGGTTCGGGGGCTACCCGGCGGCAGTCCTGCACGCGGCAGGGCGCTCCGGCAGGTAGCCTAGGATGTGCACTGAACMAAGGATCTCAAGGAAGCCAGGTGAATMTCCGGATGGAAATGCCCGGGTTCCTCTACGGCTTTTACGAGCGCAAACTGCAGCGCTCCCTGGACCCGGAGCGGATCCCCCGGCACATCGGCGTCATGGTGGACGGCAACCGGCGCTGGGCCCGCCAGTTCAACGCCCCCACGAGTCAGGGGCACCAGGCCGGCGCGGACAAGATCCACGAATTCCTTGGCTGGTGCCAGGAACTCGGCGTCAGAGTGGTCACCTTGTACATGCTCTCCACGGACAACATGAACCGCTCCGGCGAGGAACTGGACCTCCTKATGGGCATCATCGCCAACACCCTGGACCGGCTGGACGAGGACGCCGACATCTCCGTCCACGCCATGGGCGCCCCGGAACTGCTGCCGGAC